>NZ_JBFRTQ010000152.1:0-17573 GCF_041474195.1 Vibrio sp. 10N.222.52.C3
TAATTAAGTTATTGAATTTTAATAATTAACTTTGATTAAAAAGCGTACTTTTTCCATGTGGAAATTATATTTATAGATTAGGAAACAGTTAACGATGCAGTTCAACGCAAGTTTTGAGGTTTTTGTCCCAATACGTCGGCGACCCAATATGATCTTTGATGAACTCAATCACAGCTGAAAGCTTCTTAGGCATGTTCTTTCGGCTTGGGTAAACGGCATAGAATGGCATCAGCTGACTGGCTCTCCACTCTGGCAATACTTGAATGAGCTTGCCCGTTCTAAACTCTTCTTTCACTAAGTAAGTCGCCAAATAAGCAACGCCCCACCCTGATACTGCCGCGTCTCGTACTGCCTCAGCCAAATCGACTGAGTAATCGCCCGCGACTTTGACGCTGAGGTTTTCTTGCCCGTTGTCAAACGCCCACGATGTGTAATCTCGTTCACGGCTGCGATAGATAAGACAGTTATGGTCAATCAAATCGGAAGGTACATGTGGCGTCCCAGCCTTAATCAGATAATCCGGTGACGCAGCCACCACAAACTGACTGTCGGCTAATCGCTGCGCAATGTAACCTTCAGGCAAATCTTCATTGTTGGTGATCCAGAGATCCAAGCGCTCTTCAATCATGTCCACCTTATAGTCGAACAAGTGGACCTCGATTCTCAACTGAGGATAAAGCTGTCTGAGTTGATCAATCGCCGGAATGATATGGAGTGTGCCAAATGACTGCGACAAACCGACGCGTAGTATTCCAGAGATATCATCGCGCTGGCTATCCATATCCATCTGAGCTGCTTTCACCGTGTTAAACAGCTGCTCACAATGTTGATAGAATACGTCTCCCGCTTCAGTCAGCGTGAGGCTTCGTGTGGTTCGTTGTACCAACTTGATGCCGATTGAGTCTTCAAGCAAAGCGACTTGCTTACTGATATGAGACACCGAAACGTTCAAGCTTTTTGCAGCACTGGTAAAGCCTTCGTGCTTGATCAGCGCATGGAATATCACCATCTGTGCAGCTCTATCTGTTAGCACAAGATCACCTTATTAAATCTCTGAAATATAAAATCAAAAAGGACTCCGAAGAGTCCTTTAGTTCGTTCTGCCTATGATAGGCCAAATGCTATTCAAAGCGACTTAGGTCTGTTAATCAAACTTAATTCTGTCGGCTAGGTGGCTTACTGCCAAAGCAAAGTAGTAAGAACGATTCCACTTCATTAACACATTGTAGTTGTTATAAATGAGGTACGAACGTCCGGTTTCATCATCCGGCATGATTAACCAAGCTTTAATGTCTTCATCAAGTGTTGGCAGTGGGCGATCGTCATAGCGTTTAATACCGAGTTCAGACCACTCTTTTAAGTATTTCGCTTTGTCTTCGTCTCGACCTTGTAAATCGATCGACACAGTTGACGGAACATGAACCTGACGACCCCAAGTATATTTGTCATCCCACCCTGATTGGCTGAGATAATTGGCCGCCGAAGCAAATACGTCTTCTTCAGTGCCCCAAATGTCTTTCTTGCCATCACCACTGCCATCAGCGGCGTAAGCTAAGAATGAGCTTGGCATAAACTGAGGTTGACCCATCGCACCAGCCCAAGAGCCTTTCATCTCTTTTGGTGCAATATGGCCTTGATCAAGAATCTTCAATGCCGCCATCGCTTCGCTACGGAAGAAAGCTTCTCGGCGTCCTTCATAAGCCATGGTCGTTAGGGCGTCGATAACGCTGTAATTGCCCGTGAACTTACCAAAATTACTCTCAACGCCCCATAGCGCGACAATGAATCTTGGTTGAACACCATATTCATCACCAATACGCTTTAACGCGGTGTAATGCTCCTTGTAGAGTGACCTTGCTTGCTTCACTTTCCAATCTGGAACCGCTCGTGGAATGTATTCATCCAGAGTCAGTTTTTTCTCAGGTTGGTTTTTGTCGGCTTTTACCGCTCTTGGCTTAAACGTTACACCATCAAAGGCTTCATCAATGATCGCTTCAGAGATGCCTTCTTCACGGCCTTGTTGTTTTAGTTTTTCTACATATTGCTCGAAGCTCAGTTCTTCAGCTTGTACTGAACTTATGGTCAGGCTATTACCCAATAGTAATGCCGACACAGCCAATATGGTTTTCGAAAATTTACTCAACGATCACTCCTCCTTGAATTGAGGTGGCTATCACTCTTCGTCTTGAGATTTCTGTTGAGCTTTACGCTCTTTATGAAGCTCAAGTTCGTTAACTGGTGGTGGCGGAACCTGTAAAAAGAAACCATCGGTATTCAGTGATTCTTTCACTTTTTCGATGTTTACTTGAGCCAGTTTACGGCCATCCATTTTAATTACCATTACAAAACTAGGTTTACCAAACATTTGCATCAATGCGTCAGGAACTTGTGAAAAATCATCCTTCTTAGGGATATAAAGGTATGTTCCTTCTTTCTTTGAGCTTTTATATATAGAACACAGCATGACAAACCTTTTAATTGATTATGACTACAAAACTCTCACTTGCGAGATCAATAGTTTATGTTAGGGAAATATTGGGAACAAAACGTCCATTTGACAACAAGATTACTTGCTGTGCTTGGTTTGGGAATATAACATGATAAACCTAGTTTCAGGCAATGCCCTTTATTTTATTGATAAAGAAATTGTACCAATCCGCTATTGAGGTCCTGTAGTTTTTCGATGTCTAGTAACCCAGATCTAAAAGGTAGCAGCTTTACGCTATCTGTTTTGCACTTATCCGATGATCAAGTCGAAAATGCAGTCTCTTTTCTTCAAGAGAAAGTAGACCAAGCACCTACGTTTTTCGCTGCCGCACCTGTTGTTATCAACATCAGTAAAGTCGCGGGCGATATCGATTTTGTGCAACTTAAAAATGGTATATCTCAAGCGGGCATGATCCCGGTTGGTGTGGCAGGCTGTTCTGATAAGCGAATGCAAAACCTCGCTAAAGAAGCCGGTTTTGCAGTGATGACGGCAAGCAAGTCGCCATCTCAAGCTCCAGCGAAAATGGCACCAATCAAAGTGATTAGAACCCCTATTCGTTCTGGTCAGCAGGTTTATGCGAAAGATGGCGATCTATTGATACTCAGCCATGTGAGTGCAGGCGCGGAAGTGATTGCCGATGGCAGCATCCATATTCATGGCACTTTACGCGGCCGTGCGATTGCAGGTGCAAGTGGTCAAACTGAAGCAAAAATAATTTGTAATGACTTACAAGCCGAGCTGGTTTCCATTGCTGGAAATTACTGGCTCAGCGATCAAATTGAAAGCGAGTACTGGCAGAAGAAAACCATGTTCAGTATGGCAAACGATGTATTACACGTTGATGTCCTCGCAATATAAGAGAAATAAAAGGAAAACAGAATGGCACGCATTATCGTTGTAACGTCAGGTAAAGGCGGGGTAGGCAAAACGACCTCCAGTGCAGCTATTGCCTCGGGTCTGGCTTTAAAAGGAAAGAAAACCGCAGTTATCGACTTTGATATCGGTCTGCGTAACCTAGATTTAATCATGGGTTGTGAGCGTCGTGTTGTGTACGACTTCGTTAATGTTATCAATGGTGAAGCGACGCTGAACCAAGCGATGATCAAAGACAAGCGCACCGAGAACCTATTCATTCTTCCTGCTTCTCAAACTCGTGATAAAGACGCACTAACAAAAGATGGCGTTCGTCGTGTATTTGATGAACTGGATGAAATGGGCTTTGATTTCATCATCTGTGATTCTCCTGCAGGTATCGAACAGGGCGCTCTGATGGCGTTGTACTTCGCTGATGAAGCGATTGTAACCACCAACCCAGAAGTCTCTTCAGTACGCGATTCAGACCGTATTCTAGGTATTCTTGACTCTAAATCTCGTCGTTCAGAAGACGGCTTAGAGCCTGTGAAAACACACCTTCTACTGACTCGCTACAACCCAGCACGTGTAACTCAAGGTGAGATGCTAAGTGTTGAAGACGTTGAAGAAATCCTGCACATCTCTCTACTGGGTGTAATTCCAGAGAGCCAAGCGGTACTGAACGCATCGAACAAGGGTGTTCCAGTTATCTTTGACGAAGCAACCGACGCAGGTATGGCTTACAATGATACTGTAGAGCGACTACTGGGTAGCCAAGTTGACTTCCGCTTCTTAACGGAACAGAAGAAAGGCATCTTCAAACGACTGTTCGGGGGCTAATGCACAATGTCATTATTAGAGTTTTTTAGACCACAGAAAAAGACAACCGCAAACCTAGCCAAAGAACGTTTGCAGATCATTGTTGCAGAGCGACGCAGCCATGACGACCCAGCGCCGTCTTACCTGCCGCAACTAAAAGAAGACATCTTGAAGTGTATTGCCAAGTACGTTGAGGTCGATCCATCAATGGTTGATCTGACTTTTGAACACAAAGATGACGACATCTCAGTGTTAGAGTTGAATGTTAAGCTTCCAGAAGAAGATCGATAATCTTTCTGAACAAGATTGGCAGGTAATACACTTGCTTGTATTGATTGAATAAAAAAGAGAGCCTAGGCTCTCTTTTTTGTATGTGCAGTTTATAACTGTAACTAAGTTAGGCTTTAAAGCAGCAAGCGGTTATTTGATCGCTTTACTCAGCTTTTCGCCAACCACATCTAAACGCCAGCCTTGCATAACATCAGGCAGCTTTTCTGGGTTACGATCGTGCTTCCACACCCAGCTTAACATTTGGTTAAGTTGCTTCTTCGATGCCAAGAATTCCGTCGCCAAACCACTGTGTTGTGATGCTGTTTTCACTTCATCTTTCAGCACTTTGAAGAGTTGCTTGTAGCCAGGGAAGTCCATTAGACGTTCTACTGGTGCTGGGTGCTCTTCTTCTGGTGTATGTTCCGCTAACTTTACGATTGAGCTGATCTTCGCACCATGGCGACGCACAGAGCGGTAATCAAAACCCTCTTGCTCCATGTGCTTGGGATCTTTCATCGCAAAACGCGCCACAGCCCATAGGTCTTGTTCTTTGAAGACAAAGTTCAGCGCTAAATCGCGCTTGATTGCTTCTTTTAGACGCCAAGTTGCTAGAGGTCGTAAGATCGCTAATTGCTTAGGTTTAAGCTGCCACGCCCCTTTAATATCAAGGTAGGCTGTATCTGGGTTTACTTTACGAATGCGCTTGGCAACTTGTAAATCAGACTCTTGCTGAGCCGCTTCCCACCAGCCAGCTTCCATCACTTTTTCTAGAAGCTTGTTGTACATTGGCATTAGGTAATGCACGTCTGCTGCTGCGTAGTCCAATTGTTTTTGAGAAAGCGGACGCGCTAGCCAGTCTGTGCGAGATTCACTCTTATCGAGATCGACACCGACAAACTCTGAAACCAGAGCAGCAAAGCCCGTTGATAAACCATGACCTAAGAAAGCCGCCATGATCTGTGTATCAACCATTGGTGTTGGTGTACAGCCAAATGCGTTCTGGAACACTTCCAAATCTTCACCGCACGCGTGCAGCACTTTCAATACTGATGCGTCTTTCAACAAGGTAACGAACGGTGTCATGTCATCAAGAGCAATAGGGTCAATCAGTGACAGCGTTTCACCATCAAATAACTGAATCAAGCCTAATTGAGGGTAATAGGTTCTAGTACGAACGAACTCCGTATCAAGCATAACGACATCGGCTTCACGTGCTTGTTGGCAAACTCGCTCAAGGTCTTTCAATTGGGTAATGATTTGATAATCCACAAAAACTCTCACAGGTTTCTATTTGATCGCCGGATACAAAAATGCCGACATTAACTGTCGGCATTCTAACACCATTTTTCAGCGCTCGCTTAGATTAAGCGCCTCAATGGTTTTGGTGCAGTACTTTCGCGCAAACGGGCTAATTATTCGCTAGCGCGTTTCGCAAGTTCTGCATCGTTTTCTTCACGCAGTACGCGGCGTAAGATCTTACCTACGTTAGTCTTTGGAAGATCATCTCTGAACTCGACTAATTTAGGGATTTTGTAACCCGTTAAGTGCTCACGACAGTGCGCGATAATGTCTTCTTTGGTCAGGCTAGGGTCACGCTTCACAACGTAGATCTTAACCAATTCACCAGACACTTCATGAGGTTGACCGATAGCTGCTACTTCAAGCACTTTACCATGCAGAGCCACAACGTCTTCAATCTCGTTCGGGTAGACGTTGAAGCCTGATACAAGAATCATGTCCTTCTTACGGTCAACGATGTACAACAAGCCTTCGTCATCAAACTTAACGATGTCACCTGTCGATAACCAACCGTCTTGATCGATCACTTCTTTGGTCGCTTCAGGGCGCTGCCAGTAACCTTGCATCACTTGAGGGCCACGAACTTGTAGCTCGCCTACTTGGTCATTAGCAATAACCTTACCTTCATCATCAACAATACGAACTTCTGTCGATGGTACTGGTAGGCCGATAGCACCTGTGTAGTCTTTCAGGTCGTATGGGTTACCCGTTACCAGTGGTGAACACTCAGTTAAGCCATAGCCTTCCAATAGGTGAATGCCTGTCGCTTTCTTCCATTGCTCAGCAACAGCGCGTTGAACCGCCATGCCGCCGCCAACAGATAGGCGTAGGTTACTGAAATCCAACTCGTGGAAATCTTCGTTATTAACTAGCGCATTAAACAAGGTGTTTACGCCGGTAATTGCGGTAAACGGAACCTTTTGCAGCTCTTTAATAAAGCCAGGAATGTCACGAGGGTTAGTAATTAGAAGGTTACGACCACCCATCTCAACAAACAGTAAGCAGTTCACCGTCAGTGCAAATACGTGGTAAAGCGGTAATGCCGTTACAACCAACTCGCGGCCTTCTTGCAGAACAGGACCGTAAGCCCCTTTCGCTTGAAGTACGTTCGCAATCATATTGCGGTGCGTTAGGATTGCGCCCTTCGCTACACCTGTTGTACCACCAGTGTACTGTAGGAACGCGATGTCATCACCCGCCATGAACGGTTTCACATATTGAAGACGACGACCTTTGTGCAGCGCTTTTCTGAATGAGATAGCACCCGGCAGATCATACTTAGGCACCATGCCTTTTACGTATTTCACTACAAAGTCGACAATTGTCCCTTTCGCGCGTGGCAGCATTTGCCCTAGGCTAGTTAGAACAACGTGTTTAACCGGCGTGTTATCAACGACTTTCTCTAGCGTGCTCGCAAAGTTAGATACGATAACAATCGCCTTTGCACCAGAATCGTTCAGTTGATGTTCAAGCTCACGAGGTGTGTACAGTGGGTTGACGTTCACTGCAATCATACCTGCACGCAATACACCAAATAGTGCAATTGGGTATTGCAGTAGGTTTGGCATCATTAGCGCGACGCGATCGCCCTTCTTCAGTTTCAAGTCATTCTGTAGGTAAGCGGCAAAAGCACGGCTGCGCTCTTCAAGCTTACGGAATGTCATAATCGAGCCCATGTTCTCGAATGCAGGTTGGTCCGCGTACTTCTGTACCGACTGTTCAAACATTTCTACAAGAGATGGGTACTGATCTGGATTGATCGTTTCTGGTACGTCACTTGGATAACGTGAAAGCCAAGGTTTATCCACGATGTTACTCCTCGTTTATCAGCTGACGACTGCTTCGCCGCTTTTTATCATTGCGGTATTACAGCACAGCTTTAGTGCATGAGCACTAAAAGGCTCAAACACTTGTTTAAATTTTGTTAACTACACCAAGAATTAGCTCTGAAACTAGCTCTGGGCTCTCTAAATGACAATGATGTCCGCCAGGAACAGTCTCTATATGCAGAGGACTATGCACTGATTTGTAGCGATTATGCTGCAAATGTCGGAATCCACCATTCCCTAGGATTATTAATTGAGGGCATTCAATAGCCGCCATAATCGCTTCAGCGTGCGCCTGTGACATTCGATATAACGAGTCACATTTTAGATTAGGGTCGCATCGCCATTGCCAAGAGTTCTCGAACTCGACAATACCTCGCTCAACAATAGGAGCGATTAATTCAGCATTAATTTGGTTGGCGTGAGCTCTCAGCTTAATAGCATCCTCAAGGCTTGCCAAAGGACGTGAAGGCTTTCTTCGCTGTCGAAGACGACTGAGTACCCCATCCCTCAAGCGAGAGACTGTTTCGTGGGGAGCTTCAGAAAGAGGTCCGTGACCTTCAATTTGAATTAATCCTGACACCTTTTCAGGAAAGGCGGCACTATAGCAACTTGCTATCAATGCACCAAGTGAATGTCCTACCAGTACCAGTCTGTTTGGCGATAATTTAGTCACCAACTGATGCAAGTCATCAATATAATCATGAAATGGGTAGTAACTTCCCGATTTGTGCGACGAGAAGCCGTGTCCGAAGAGATCGATAGCAACAAGGTGAGCATTGGGCGCAAACTTGGCGACTTGCTGCATAACCGGATTAAAGCTGGACGAATTATCCAACCACCCATGAATAAAAACGACCGTCGTTGCGGTCGTTTGTGGGTTGCCAATCTGTTGTGTTGCAAGCGTCCCGCTCGCAAGGGAGTATGACTTTTCAATCATCAAACACTTAGTTCCATCTGTTTGCGCAATCAACGTCTAAAAAGTTAATTACTCTACGTCCTGTATCACTCGACCTTGTCTTGGCATCGTTTGAAAACTGCGACAATGTAAACTTCTGCACGAGTAGTAGGTTGGTGCAAAATCGTTAACAACAACACGCTCAGTGATGTTCCACAGTCGTTGGTTGTCCACTTTCATCACAGGGAAGATGTAAGGGTATTCCCCTATTTTTCCATCTTCACTTCCGCTTGACTGACCAACCAGTGTAATCAGACGGCCTTCTGCAAAACTTAGAGGCTCAACATACCCTTCAATATAACCAACAAAACGTCCGCTTGGCTCTGCGTCTAGGTCTGGCTTACCGCTACTCGAAATCGGCATATTAGCAACTTCGATTCGAGTCTTATCTTTCAAGTTGGTTACTTTAGAGATAACGCCACCCAATCGAACACTTTTCGCCTCCGGTAGTTGGTCGACCCACTGTTGGTAATCACTAATTACAGGCTCTGATTTTGCTTCAAGTTCGCTAGGAAGTGATGAACACCCGGCAAGTACCAAGACACCAAGAGAAAGGGCTATTAAGCGTAATTTAGAGAGATAATTTGACATGGTTCTGGTCCTTAAACAGGCATTAATAAGAAGCTCTAGATGTAGATATCGACACCGATAAGCTTTGCAAGTTCTTCTTTCTTCGCCTGATTCATTACATCCATATACTCTTCCATAGCCTTACGTCCTCGGCCTTCTGGAAGATCATACTGGATTTGAGCCTTGTGTAGTTCAGACTCTTTAACTTGACGAATAGAGTGAGAAACAGCATTAGCGACCTTAGTCGGTTGCCCAACCGCAGTGCTAGCATCAGATTTTTTTGCCTGCTCCTTCTTTTTAATTCGATTCGGCTTAGACGTGCTGCCTATCGAAGAAGGAGGTAAGTTGTTAATTGATACCATGACTAAATATCTGCCCTCTCAAATCTAAATAATACGCATTTAGACCTAATTTGCATCAGAACCTTGTAAAAATTATTCGCGACCTGGCAGTTTCTTCCAAGTCACTTTGTCACGAAGATAAACTGGCTCAGATTCTTCTGCTGCAACCGCTTTACCTTCTGCGTAAGCAAATTGAGCAAGGAACGCCATATCTTGAGCTTCTGGGAATAGCACTTCACACGCTTTGGTGTTGATCGCAAGTGTATACATATGCTCGGCATAAGCTTCCCAGCCGGTACCGACTTTCGCCCATATTTCAGAATCTGCTTCTAACTGCGCAGCCAGTTCACTTGGTGGCGTTACACATTCGGCATCAACCGCAGTCCAACGACCATCTTGTTCGCGGCTGTAACGAGCCCAGTACACTTCGCTCATACGCGCATCAATCGCTGTTGCTACATGAGTTTCACCAAATTTACGGTAGCTGCCTTGCGCCATCGCTGCCAGTGTAGAGACACCAATCATTGGTAAATCCGCACCAAAAGCCAAGCCCTGAGCAATACCAATACCAATACGCACACCCGTGAAACTGCCTGGGCCTTGGCCAAACGCGATAGCATCGATATCGGTTAAAGCGACATTCGCTTCTTTCAGTACTTCATCAACCATAGGTAGAATTTTTTTTGTATGGTCTCGAGGAGCCTCTTCGCTACGTGCGAACACCTGGTCACCCATTACTAATGCAACTGAACAGTTTTCAGTTGCGGTATCTACTGCAAGAATTTTCGCGCTCATTTGTGTCTCAAATATCTGTTATCTAATCTAAAAATAATGGCTAAGCTCAACAATGCCAATTACTCAGCAGCGATTGAATGGTCTTTAGCTAAGAATTCTTTAATGACCCCTAAGTCACGGGTACGTGGGATAGGCGGTAAACTCGCCAAAAATATGCCACCGTAATCGCGAGTCACCAATCGGTTATCGCAAATAATCAAAGCGCCATTATCGCGCTTGTCACGTATCAATCGGCCGACACCCTGTTTCAAGGTAATCACGGCGTCTGGCAACTGTACCTGTGCAAAAGGATCACCCCCTTTTAACTTACAGTCCTCGATTCGAGCCTTAAGTAAAGGGTCATCAGGGGCCGTAAAGGGCAATTTATCGATGATAACACAGCTTAATGCGTCGCCCCTAACATCTATCCCCTCCCAGAAAGCACCTGTAGCCACCAGCAATGCGTTACCTAATTCCATGAATTCGGCTAAGGTTTTTTGCTTGCTTGTCTCACCTTGCAGCAGAACGGGAACCGAGAGTGTTTCACGGAATCGCTCCCCCAACTCTTTCATCATGCTGTGTGAAGTACACAAGAAGAAACAGCGGCCTTGGTTTTGCTCAATCACCGGGGTCAGCATTCTTACTAGCTTATCGGCTAAGCCAGGGCTATTCGGTTCAGGAAGATAACGAGGCACACATAAACGTGCCTGATTCGGATAATCAAACGGGCTTGGCAGTGAAAACTGAGCCGACGGCTTTAAGCCAAGTCGAGAAGTAAAGTGATCGAAATCATCTGACACCGCCAAGGTTGCTGAGGTAAATACCCAAGCGCCCGGTTTAAGTTCGATTTGCTCATGGAATTTATCCGCAACCGACAGTGGTGTGATGTGCAAAGCGAATTGCCTTGGTGTTGTGTCATACCAATAGGAGTAACCCGTAATCGACACATCGCACACACGTTCAATGCGTGACTTAATCATGTTCGCACGTTCAAAAGCGGTGTCTAACAGTTGGCTTCGACCCAATGCTAGCTTCAATACATCGACGGCCAGTTGCAACGCATCTTGTAGACGAACAAGTTCTCGTGCAATTGACTCAGACTTTAGTGCTTCACGCCAGTTACCACGAAAGCCGGTATCGCCCAACACAATGCGTAGGTCGGCAGCTGACTGAACGAGCCTGTCCCCCACCTTTTGTAACTGACGCATGTCTTTCGCTTCGGTTCGGTAGGCGATCTCGATGTCTTTAGCGAGCTCATTAATCTGTCGGCTCGACACGGACTGACCAAAGTATTGGCTGGCAATATCAGGAAGCTGATGGGCTTCATCGAAGATAAACACGTCTGCTTCTGGGATTAGCTCACCGAACCCGGTTTCTTTAATCGCTAAGTCCGCTAAGAATAGGTGATGGTTTACAACAACCACATCCGAATCCATCGCTTTTTTACGCGCCTTAAGCACAAAGCAATCGGTGTAGCTTGGGCACTCTTTACCTAAGCAGTTGTCGTTAGTGGAAGTAATCGTAGGAATGATTGGGCTGTCTTCAGCGATATCATCACAATCGCCTAAATCCCCCGTTTGAGTGGATGACGACCAACTACGAACTTTGACTAACTGAGCCAGCAGTGTTGGATCGGTATGAGCACCATGACTCTCGATCATTTGACGGCTGAGTCTGTCCAAACACAAATAGTTTGAACGTCCTTTAAGTAACGCAACCTGACCATAAAAGCCAAGCGCATCGACCATCAATGGTAAATCTCGGTGAAACAGCTGTTCTTGAAGGTTTTTAGACCCCGTACTAATGATGGTTTTCTTGCCACTAAGCAGCGCAGGCACTAGGTAAGCAAACGTCTTACCAGTACCTGTTCCAGCCTCAACAACCAACTGGCTTTGATTTTCAATAGCTTGTGAAACCGCTTCAGCCATGTCTAACTGAGCTTGTCTTGGTTGAAACCCAGGGATAGCTTTGCCCAGAGCGCCATCAGCAGAAAACGTTTTAGATATCATAGAGTACGAAGTTTAGAAAAAGAGAAGGAGAATTATGGCAGGTTTAGTGAGCCGGCGCGAATCAAGAATGACTTCGCACCGGAGGTGTTTGGTTTGGCTTGACGTGGCTTAAGTTACCTTGAAGGTAAGAATTGAAGAAGTAGGAATTAGAGAATCGTTTTTATTTTCGACTGAGATAACGTGATAGCCAAGGAGCACCTTCAAAATGGTTATCACCAGGCTGTATGGCTTTCGCTGCATCGGTTGGTGAGGTCTTACTTTCCCACATTTCATCTAGAACATGACCATCTAATTCGGTACCTCTCGCCAATGAATTCACTCGCTTGCAGTACAGTTTTTTGGCTAGTAACTCTTTATCCATACGTATCACCTCTATTTTTGGCCAAGGCGTAAATGCCTCGGTTGAAGTTCAAATGCGTACTACGGTCAAAACTTTTAAAAATGAAGCTTCTGCCTGTTTTTCTATCTAAAAACTGATATTTCTATATCAAACAATTTATCAAAGCGATAAATCAGCAGCAGAATTTGTTGAAACCAACTTGATAATAGATTAATTATAACGGTGATATTGCGGCTCAGTTCACCGTTCGACGGCCTGCATTAAATTTGAAGAATCCCTATTTCATATAATAAGTGCAACATTTCATGGAAGTAAGATGCAAATGGAAAGAAAAACTTTACTAACACATTGTACTGATGCCCCGGGCCTCATCTCTAAGATCACCAATATTTGTTATAAGCACCAACTCAATATTATTCACAACAATGAGTTCGTAGATAACACAAGTGGCCACTTCTTTATGCGCACCGAGCTGGAAGGCTATTTCAATGATGAAACCTTGCTTGCCGATTTAGACCAAGCCCTGCCACCAAATACGAAACGTAAGCTTGTTGATTCGTCTCGCAAGCGTGTTGTGATACTCGTGACCAAGGAAGCACACTGCCTTGGCGACATTCTAATGAAGAACTTCGATGGCAGCTTAGACGTTGAAATTGCGGCCGTTGTCGGTAACTACGACATTCTACAAAGCCTAACCGAGCGTTTTGACATCCCTTACCACCATGTTTCTCACGAAGGGCTAAACCGTGAAGAACATGAGAAAAAGATGCTAGAAGTGATTGACCAGTACGAGGCGGATTACCTTGTTTTGGCTAAGTACATGCGAGTGCTGACACCAGGTTTTGTTGAAAAATACCACCACAAGATCATCAATATCCACCACAGCTTCTTGCCAGCATTTATTGGCGCGAAGCCATACCAACAAGCGTATGAGCGCGGCGTGAAGATCATTGGCGCAACGGCACACTTTGTGACGAATGATTTGGATGAAGGTCCAATCATCAAGCAAGATGTTATCCCTGTGGATCACAACTTCAGCGCGAAAGACATGGCACAAGCCGGTCGTGACGTAGAGAAGAATGTATTAAGTAAGGCGTTAAACAAGGTGATCAATGATCATGTGTTTGTTTACGGCAACAAGACTGTAATTCTGTAAATCGGATATTCGATTTCCGGTAAGACTTCCAGTTAGAACCCAATAAAAAACGCGCAATAGGGAAAGCCCATCGCGCGTTTTTTGTATCTGATGATCAGACTCGCTTTGAGAGATTCCCGACTACGCTCCTTCGTCGCTATCGGGAATGACGAACTCGGTGATGAACCTTCGAGCTATAGGCTCTAACATACGCTCTCGAACGCTCAGTCTGTCACTATCCAAAGATAGACTCTGGAAAATTTCATCGAACACCCCGTCATTCCGACGAGCCAAGGCGAGATCAGGAATCTCTTTCCTAGCAACTCTCTATTCAAATTAAGCCTGTTCTGATTCCACAATCTTCTTCAAAGAGTGTGGATGCAGCTTGATGCAAATCCCTTGATGTTTAAAAGCCACTGTTGGGTTATTCAAGCGTTCACCCTCGCCTTTCGGGCTAGAGAGTTTGATCTTAACGCCTTGCTCACCCAGCGTTTCAAAGTTAGCAGCGAACTGCGGGTAAGTTTCTTTAAGATCCGCTAGATACTCATCAGCTGTTTGGGCATGAGAAGGAATCACAAACTCTACATGTTCCCAATCTTGGCTTGGGTAAATCTTACCTTCTGCTGGATATGGCAGCTCCAAACATTCAATTTTCCAGCCAAGGCTTTGCAAGGGTTCATCGAAAGCCAACACCACAATTGGACGACCATTAATCATCGCCTCAGAAATCATAGAGCCGTACTCAGACCACGCTTGATGGGCAGATTTCGCTAGCTCAGTGTCATTGATTCGCAGCGCAATATGATCCGCTTGAGCAAAGCTTAAATCCAAACCTAATGTATTTCCTAGGCTCTCGATTTTTGCCATAAAAGTATCAAGGCGGGCGATCATTTGTTGTGGTTCTAGTTCAGCTTGCTTCAGGCTCATCATCATTGTCTGTGTTCTCCAAATAATGGCTGCATGTTATCAGTTTTGCCTTTTGCAACAAGCGTTGCTTTTACAAAAAACACTCAATAACTATGTTCTTTTCGCTCCTTAAACATGCAAACGCGTCTTGCTAAAAGTCGATTGTCAAAAACCACTCAGGAAATGTTAATTTTCTATCAATTCGACCTATAAGAAACCCCACAAAATTGGTATGATTAACGCCATTTTTGTGAACTTAAACAGTGTCTGTTGTTCATTTCGGCATTAAATCGTTAACTAGATGCATAATTAACCAATTTAATGACCTCGAAATAACGGCCACTCTTATCATCCTTGAATTGAAGGAAACGCGTGTGAATATCCAAGCACTTATTAATGACAAAGTATCTCAGGCTCTAGAAGCCGCAGGCGCACCTGCAGGCTCTCCTGCGGCTGTTCGCCAATCTGCAAAACCACAATTTGGTGACTACCAAGCAAACGGCGTTATGGGCGTTGCTAAGCGACTAGGCACTAATCCTCGAGAGTTTGCTCAAAAAGTATTGGACGTTCTAAACCTAGACGGTATCGCTTCTAAAGTAGAAATCGCAGGCCCAGGTTTCCTTAACATCTTCCTAGATGAAGCTTTCCTAGCACAACAAGCAGACGCAGCATTGGCTGATTCTCGCCTTGGTGTTGCAGTAGCAGAAACACAAACAATTGTTGCGGATTACTCTGCACCAAACGTTGCGAAAGAGATGCACGTTGGTCACCTACGTTCAACCATCATCGGTGATGCGGTCGTTCGTACTCTTGAGTTCCTAGGCCACAACGTTATCCGTGCTAACCACATCGGTGACTGGGGTACTCAATTTGGTATGCTTATCGCAAACCTTGAGCGCGTTCAGGCTGAGTCTGGCGAAGTTTCAATGGAACTTGCTGACCTTGAAGGCTTCTACCGTGAATCTAAAAAGCTTTACGATGAAGACGAAGAGTTCGCAGTTAAAGCACGTGGCTACGTTGTTAAACTGCAAAGCGGCGACGAGTTCTGCGCAGAGATGTGGAAGAAGCTTGTTGACGTAACAATGATTCAAAACCAACGCAACTACGATCGCCTAAACGTGTCTCTAACGCGTGATGACGTAATGGGCGAAAGCATGTACAACCACATGCTTCCAACTATCGTTGCTGACCTAAAAGAGCAAGGTCTTGCAAAAGAAGATGACGGCGCACAGGTTGTATTCCTAGACGAATACAAAAACAAAGATGGCGACCCAATGGGCGTTATCATCCAGAAACGTGACGGCGGCTTCCTTTACACAACCACTGATATCGCTTGTGCAAAATACCGTTTTGAAGAACTAGGCGCAGACCGCGTACTTTACTTCATCGACTCACGTCAGCACCAACACCTAATGCAAGCTTGGACTATCGTTCGTAAAGCAGGTTACATCCCAGAATCTGTTTCTCTTGAGCACCACGCATTCGGCATGATGCTAGGTAAAGACGGTAAACCATTCAAGACTCGTGCAGGCGGTACTGTTCGTCTTGCTGATCTTCTTGATGAAGCCGAAGTTCGTGCAGCGCAGCTAATCGAATCTAAGAACCCAGAACTAGCAGAAGACGAGAAGAAAGCGATCGCGAACACTGTTGCTATGGCAGCGGTTAAGTACGCAGACCTTTCTAAGCACCGCACTACTGACTACGTGTTCGATTGGGACAACATGCTTGCATTCGAAGGCAACACAGCACCATACATGCAGTACGCATACACTCGTGTTGCTTCTGTATTTGCTAAAGCTGGCATTTCTATGGACTCGCTTGAAGGTGAAATCAAAATCACTGAAGAGAAAGAGAAAGCGCTTATCGCGAAACTTCTACAGTTTGAAGAAGCAGTACAGTCTGTTGCTCGTGAAGGTCAACCACACATCATGTGTAGCTACCTATTCGAACTAGCTGGTCAATTCTCTAGCTTCTACGAAGCTTGCCCTATCCTAGTTGCTGAAGACAAAGCTGTTAAGCAGAGCCGTCTGAAGCTTGCTGCACTAACAGCGAAGACGATCAAGCAAGGTCTATCGCTTCTAGGTATCGACACTCTAGAGCGCATGTAAGCGATTCGAGATTCGAGATTCGAGATTCGAGATTCGAGATTCGAGATTCGAGAAAATTAGAAAGGTTGACGTGAAAGCGTCAACCTTTTTTTTGTCTGGAGGTTTGTTTACTCGATTATTTAAGCGATTAGCTAACCTACACAGCAAGAGATCTCCTATTACGCTCATTCGTCGCTCTAGGAGATGACGAGAATAGGTGTAGTGAATCCAAGACAACATCAATGATGCGCCATCAAACCACACCAAATCGTTATCCCTCTTCTCACCATCATTCCCTACAGTGAGGGACGAACGTGATAGGGAATCTGCTTATTGAGAACGTAAGCCCTAGCCACATTCAAACTCCGACCTTATACTCATGTAAAACAATTAATTGGAAAGATCATGAGCTTCGAACTTCACCCGCAACTTGCGAAAGACACCACACTTATCGGCGAATTTCCACTGAGCTTAGCCCTGCTACACAAAGATAACGCAGTGCCTTGGGTTATCTTGGTACCAAAACGTGCCAACCTAAAAGAGTTGCACCACTTACCAATGAAAGAGCAACAGCAGTTCCTACATGAATCTCAGGCGGTAAGCCAAGCATTAGAAGCAACGTTCCAACCAGACAAATTGAACCTTGGTGCGCTGGGTAATATGGTGCCACAACTGCACATCCACCATATTGCACGCTTCAAAGACGACATTGCTTGGCCCGGCCCAGTATGGGGTAATACAAAAGGCGAACAGCGCAGTGAAGAAGATCAGGCCGCTATCCTGACTCGTATCCAAAACGTTCTGTCACTGAGCTCTATCTTCAAGAAAGCATAATTCGAGTTCATCTCATTGAGCTTTAAAGCAAAACACTTCAGAAAAGACAATCGAGTAGGAGGAGG
>NZ_JBFRTQ010000153.1:0-6527 GCF_041474195.1 Vibrio sp. 10N.222.52.C3
AATTAGTATTAAACCAGTTAAATAACAGCAGTTTATTGATCTTTTATTGAATTTTAACTTTCAAAATGAACATCATAATATTCCGTATTCTTTGGAATGCTAAGTCAAATATTATTCGAATTTTTGTTTTTTGACTTAAGATCTCATTTATTGAGTGTTCTGTTAAGAGACGCGTTTGCGTACAGGTATTGGTGGCGTAACTATCAAGCGAATTAGAGTCATCCTAGAGCCTGTTATTCGTTTTATGTTATTTATCAAAGTGACTCCTCAAATTGAGAGCGAAGTAATCTTGTGAATTTTTCGGTTTGATATACTCAATATTCATTCGATAAAGATGATGGAGATGATATGTCGAAAACCGCGAAGATCATTAATGAAGATAAGCTGGTAAAAAAAGCAGTTGAAGTCGGTTTTAAGATGGCTAAGCTACAAGGTTTTGATTTGCCAAATTCATCCCAACCGATAAAGGTTAAAGCGGTGTACTTGTTCCTTGTTGAAGTCAATCAGATCACACCGTTACCGGACGATAAGCTTGATGGCGCGAACATCAAGAAGCGTTTAGCACTCTGGCTTCATAAGGCACTGCCGGACAATGACCCGCTGAAGTAAACTTGTATTACCTCATTTTTTATATTTGAAACCTAGCGATTTTTCGCTGGGTTTTTTGCTTTATGGAGCAGTAAAAATAGCCTCTTGATATCTCCTAAGCCTAACTTCATTCACAGATTCGCCAACCTTACCTGCCCATCAACATTAATGCGCATCATCGGTTCATTAGTTGCCTCAACGTATTTGTGAGCATTAAGTACGAGGCTCCAAACTTGACAGCTTGGATCTTACTAACAACTATTAAGTTGATGATTTTCAATTCGTAATCCATCGATTTACCGAAGTTGAATGATTAAGAGCATCGGTGTGGATATTCATTATGACGTTTAGTCTGACTGAACAGGATAAATAGAAAGGAAATTCCTCTTATGATGTCTTTACTGTTTTTGTTGTTACTTGTGGCGATGCTATGCGCGTTTTTCGATAAGAAGACCGCTGCTTATGGCTTTTTTGCTAGCTCAGTGATCCTAGGTTTGTATTGGTTTAACCATCATGCCACCGACCCACTATCGATCTTATTGTAAGGAGTTAGCATGAATCGAAATCAGTTAACTCTCTTGAATACACTGGGCTTGCTGGGTATGACAGCCGTTTTGTTGATCGGCTTTATTCTTCAGTTTGTTCTTAATGAGTTGCCTTGTCCGTTATGCTTATTACAACGTATTGGCTTTGTGATGGTGGCGTTTGGCTTCATGTTGAATGTGGTTTATGGGCCTCAATCTCGCCACTATGGCATCGTCCTAATTGGTGCTTTATATGGTGTTGCAACCTCCCTAAGACAGGTCTCATTACATGTGATTCCCGGAACTCCGGGTTATGGTAGCCCCATCCTCGGGATGCATTACTATACGTGGGCTTTTGTTTTGTTCACGGCCACTATCTTTGCGGTTGCTGTGATCTTGATACTAACGAATAAGACAGAGACTCAAGAACCATACAAAATGAGCAATCTAGGGCGTATTGCGTGCTTACTGGCAATCGTTGTGGTTGCGCTCAATGCCATTGCTACGTTTACTGAGTGTGGGCCTTATCAATGTCCTGATAACCCAGTGAGTTATTGGTTGCTCAATTAACCGACTCATTAGAGTTAGCAGCGAAAACAAAAGCCACAGCATCTGCTGTGGCTTCGTTGCTATAGAATCAAGCGAACTTGTCCTTTCTAGAACGTTAGCGCTTAACGATTCACCTGCTCAACAACCTCGCGTGTTAGGCGCGCGATCTCGTCCCACTTACCGTTTTCAACCAGCTTCTTGTCGACCATCCATGTACCACCGCAGGCTAATACTTGAGGCACTGCTAAGTAGTTATCGATGTTTGATGGCGTAATGCCGCCTGTAGGCATTAGTCGAATATCGCCGTATGGGCCAACGAGCGATTTAACCATGCTGATCCCACCAGATGCTTCTGCTGGGAAGAACTTCAAGGTTGTTAAGCCCATCTCTAATGCCGTTTCAACGGTGCTTGGATTGTTCACACCTGGAATGATATCGATGCCGATCTCTTGGCATGCTTTAACTGTGTTCGGATTAAAGCCCGGTGAAACCACAAACGTTGCGCCCGCTTCTTTTGCTGCGAGTGCTTGCTCACGGTTCAAGATGGTGCCCGCGCCGATCAGCATGTCAGGCTGAGCTTCTCGAAGCAGTCGGATAGCTTCAACAGCGGCGTCTGAACGGAACGTAATTTCAGCGGCGGGAAGCCCATTCTCAGCCAATACTTTGCCTAGAGGGATAATATCCTCTGCGTTATCAATGGCGATAACAGGGATAACTTTAAGTGCGTTTAGCTGTTCGTTAATTGTAGACATGTGTACTTCTTAATATCAGTTTGAAAGAGTGTCGGTGATGGATTTTGGGATGATTGCGCCATTATGTTGAATCACCAATCTGGCTAATGCATTACCTTGATGGCAGGCTTCTTCAATAGAACCTCCAGCGAGATAGCAAGATAAGAAACCGCCGTTAAAAGAGTCGCCAGCAGAGGTGCTATCAACCACAGTCTCGACAGGTGTCGTTGTGATTTTTACTGGCTCATTTGCGGGGTTTTCGCTGATCAAGCAGCCTTCAGCACCAAGCTTGACAACAACGGTTTTGACACCGAGCGTATGCAGCCTTGTTATGGTGTCTTGTGGCGTTTGATCGCTCCACAACAGTTGTTCATCATCGAATGTGACTAGGGCTATATCGGTCGTTTTATAGCCTAATAGATAGCATTCTTTAGTTGCGGCCTCTGAGCTCCACAACTTTGGTCGATAGTTACTATCAAAGGCGATGGTAACGCCATGTTCACGTAGGCCTTCGATGATAGTGAGTAACTTTAACTGATCGCTGTGTGGCAATATCGCGAGGGAAATACCACTCAGAAACACCATATCAACATCGTGAAGTTGGTTGGCTATCTTATCGAAATCGGGGTGCTGTACCATGTAGCGAGCCGCCGAATCGTTGCGCCAGTATAGGAAGGTGCGCTCACCAACATCGTCGAGTTGAATGAGATAGAGCCCGGGTGAACGCTGCTCGTCAATAAGCACGAATTCGGTTGATAGTCCTTCATCTTGCCATCGGTTAAGCATCTCTTGGCTGATAGCGTCAGAGCCAAGCGCCGAGACATAGCTTGTTCGTATCGCTGGATTCGCAGTGTTATTGCAGTTCATGGGATTGCTAACCGCAGCGCTGCGGTTCAAGTAGATTGCCGCGTTTAATGTGTCTCCACCATAGCTTTGATGCATGTTGCCAAATGGAGCCCCATTCAGTTCAATCATGCACTCACCGATGATTGCGATGTGGGTCATAATATAGCCTTAGAAAGGAAAGGTTGGGTTTGTTCGTATTGAGGAAAGCATGACCATAATGAGATATGGTCATGCTTTTTCGATTCTAATCTTACGGGAGTGAGACTAGCCGATTACTTGTTGTCTAGTTTTACGAACAACATCGTTAGGACGAAAGACAGTGCAAATACACCCACCACGCCCATCAGTGCTTGAATGAAGTTTTGCGTACCGCCTGCAAGGTAAGCTGGCAAGCTGAATACAGAAGAAAGAATGTAGCTTGTTAAGTGCGTATCGATTGTTACCGAGATAGCACCGAACACGCCTGCAGCCAAGCTCGCGGTCATCATCGCTTTGGTGTATTTCGTGAGTACACCAAATAGAGCCGGTTCCGTGATGCCTAAGATAGCGGTAACACTTGAGCCCATCGTAATTGAAGATTGCTCTTTAGAAACCGTTTTACGTTGCTTGTGCCAGATAGCCATTGTCGCGCCAGCAATTGCCATGTTACCCAAACACATGATTGGCATAAGTAGATCCTTACCATACAGTGCAAAGTTGTTCAGGCTGATTGGCGTCATGCTGTGGTGGATACCAAATACGATGGTGATCGGGCGAGTTAGACCAAACACAAAGCCTGTTAACGTCGGAGAGATTTCCAGTAGTGAGCTCATCACCCAACCTGCGCCATTACTTAGCCAGATACCAGCAGGGCCAACAAATGATAGCGTGATGGTCGAAGTTACCGTAAAGGCAAGCAGTGGTGTAAATACAGGCTTCGCAGAAGAAGGAACTAGGCGGTCAACTAACGGAGTCACTTTAGACAATAACCAGATTGCTAGAATCGCAGGAACAATCGCGCCGCCGTAGTTGAGCAGCTCAATAGGAACCACGCCAAGAACGGTCAGCTCCGGAGCAGCGCCTGCGTCTTTTAGCATTGTTGCTTTATCAACAAGCAGAGGCGCTAGCATTGCTGAAGAGACAGCAAGCGCAATGTATTCGTTTACTTTGAATACCTTAGCGGCAGAGAAAGAAACCAGCATAGGTAAGAAGAAGAACACAGCAACAGAGATCGAGCGGAAGAAATAAACTGTGTCTGAGGTTTCAGAGATAACATTGGTTGCAATAAGACCAGACAACAGGCCCATCAACATACCCGCGCCAGCGATTGCGGGTACAACCGGACCAAAGATGCCTGCGACAATACGCATCACGCCTTGGAACAGCTTGCCTTTCTCTAGTTCATCAGCCGGATTAGCGTCAGCTTGTTGAGTGTTTGATAGCGCGTTGAACCACTTCTCGACCTCAACACCGATGATGACTTGAGTTTGGCCTTGTTGAAGTACCACACCTTTCACATCTGCGATCTGCTTGATTGCTTCTTCGTCTACCAGCGACTCGTCTGCTAATTTGAATCTCAGCCTTGTCATACAGTGCGTGATACTCACGATATTGTCTTCACCACCAAGTGCAGTGATTAATAACTGTATATTTTCTTTGAAATTTTTCTTCTTCGATGATGACTTCGAGTTATTAATAACGGCATCACTTTTTTCTACCATTTGCATACTACACCTGTTATTGGAATATATTTAACTCGAGCAATCATAACGACAACCAATTTAAATCCAACGGAGTAAAAAGAGATCTCAATCACACTTAAAATCCGAAAAATTATTTTTTCACCGTTTTTGGCCAATTGGTATGTTTTGGTTATCAAAAAAAATCACTTAACGTACCAATTATTTTTACGCAAAATTAGCGCTTGAAATGTGGTTTTTAAAGCGGTTAGATAATAGGAGTTGACTTAAGTTTAGGTTATTTAATTGTGAAAGAAACTATTATATCTGATATCCATTGTATTATTACTAAACCAGACAGACACAACCTCATTACCGTGGTAGTTGAAACGAATGAAGGCGTGACAGGGTTTGGTTGTGCGACATTCCAACAAAGACCGCTTGCTGTAAAAACAATGGTCGATGAATATTTAAAACCTATTCTTATTGGTAAAAACGCCAATAATATTGAAGACTTATGGCAAATGATGATGGTCAACGCTTATTGGCGAAATGGCCCTGTTATCAATAATGCAATTTCCGGTGTTGATATGGCACTGTGGGATATTAAAGCCAAATTGGCGGGTATGCCGTTACACCAGTTATTTGGTGGTAAGTCTCGTGATGCTATTCCTGTATACACACACGCGACGAGCGACACGATGGAAGGGATTTATGAGCTGGTGGAATCTTTCCTAGACAAAGGCTACAAGCACATTCGTTGTCAGCTTGGTTTCTATGGCGGCGTTCCAACGGATTTGCATACCACTCAAAACCCGACTGAAGGTTCGTACTACGACCAAGATCAGTACATGGACAATACTCTAACGATGTTTAAGTCGCTGAGAGAGAAATATGGTAACCAATTCCATATTCTTCATGATGTTCATGAGCGCCTATTCCCGAACCAAGCGATACAATTTGCGAAGGAAGTCGAGCAATATAAGCCGTATTTCATTGAAGATATTCTGCCGCCAAATCAAACGGAATGGTTGGATAATATTCGCAGCCAGAGCTCAGTTTCATTAGGTTTAGGGGAGTTATTTAATAACCCTGAAGAGTGGAAATCATTGATTGCTAACCGCCGCATTGATTTCATTCGTTGCCATGTTTCACAGATTGGTGGTATTACCCCAGCTCTGAAACTCGGCCATCTATGTCAGAACTTCGGTGTTCGTATTGCATGGCATTGCCCGCCAGATATGACGCCAATTGGCGCAGCGGTAAACACGCATTTGAATGTGCATTTACACAATGCTGCCATTCAAGAACATGTCGAGTACAACGAGAATACACACAAGGTATTCCCGAACGCTGCAGAGCCAATTAATGGCTACTTATACGCTTCTGAAATCGCAGGTATTGGTGTTGAAATCGACCGAGAGGTTGCAGCCGAGTTCCCTGTTATGTATCGCCCCCACGAGTGGACTCAAAGTCGCCTTCCTGATGGCGCGATTCATACCCCTTAACTCGTATTTTTAATATCAAATGGTCGCTATAAGCGGCCATTTTCTTATTTAATATACTTACCAGATATTACGTATTATCTGGTAAGTATATTTCTAGTATCATTAAATTAATAATATTAGATG
>NZ_JBFRTQ010000154.1:0-18477 GCF_041474195.1 Vibrio sp. 10N.222.52.C3
ATATTTGAACTTTACATCAAATTTAAATTATAAAAATATCAATAATAATTAGAATTGAAACGAGGACTCTCCATTGTTCAACGTAGGACAGGTTTACAATCGACGCACAGATATACACGGTCGCTACAAAGGTCAGCAATATGGTGGTATAGCTACGCCTGCAGCCCACCCATATGTATTTATCTTCACTAGCGATGCTGGTGAAGAATTTGGCTACTCTGATGGTTTTAGTGCAGACGGCACTTTCCGATATACAGGAGAAGGCCAAGAAGGTGATATGAAAATGGTTAAAGGAAACTTGGCCATCTTTAAACACCAAAACAACCTTAAAGAGATTCTCTTGTTTGAATCTGTCTCAACTGGTTTTGTTAGATTCGTTGGAGTTTGCAACTACATCTGTCATCACATTGAGCAACGCCCCGACAAGAACGATCAACTTCGTGATGCAATAGTTTTCCATCTAGATATCGTCCCACAAAGTGTCAGCAATACCATTCAAACACCAAAAGCTTCATATCTAACGAAGCCAACTAAAAGTAAACCCTTGAAGCAATTACGAGACATCGCTTTAGCTTCAACGCCACTTCAAGCTGACCCTAAAGAACAACTCACTCACGTGAAGTATCGTAGTGAAGCCATTAAGCTCTACGCAAAAAAGAGGGCAAATGGTATCTGTGAAGGTTGTGGAGTACCCTCACCTTTTGAGACCAAGTCAGGCCCTTACCTAGAAGTGCATCACCTGACACGGTTAGCTGATGGCGGCGCTGATTGCCCCGAAAATGTGATTGCACTTTGTCCGACTTGTCATCGTGAAGCGCACTACTCAGTGGGAGCTGCCGATTTCAATGCAAAACTCATCAAGAAAGCTCTAAAGATTGAAGAGCAACTGTTGTAAAAATTTCCGACAGGCAAAAGAAAGGCTCGCATGACTAGTGCGAGCCTTATGCAGTTTAGGGGGTAAACCACAATCTAGTTTAATCTTAAGATTAATTATTTAACTTATGAGCCATTATGCACTTGTGCGCATTGATATTCTATTTTTAAATGATTCACTGCAATTAATCAATCGATAAAAGTTAGCGTTTGGTCAATTTAAACCACATAAATAACAGTGATTTAGTGAACGACGTCTAGAAAATCACCATAAAATCCATAGAAATCAGATTTATAGACTTCTCATTTGCCAATACCCTTCACCATTTGTCGCGAGTTGGCTGTGTAAATAATCAAGCGTATCCGCGACCGTTCCCGCAATGCCTTGGGGAGGGTTGAACAACAGCAAACCACTACCGATCAGACGATCATCACCCTTAGGATCTCGAAGGCGAAGCTCCGACTTAATCGGACTTGGCAGCAAACCATCTTTCACTGCGGTCACACAGTGGTTCAAAATCAGTGAGCTCTTGTCATCCGTGTAGAGCGGGTACCAAATTAGTGCAGATACCTTCTCAGATTGCTGATACGCCTTAACCAAGGCATCAATCACCGCGAGATATTCTGAATCGGTTTCATAGGGTGGGTCGATAACAATCAGATGGTGGTTGTCATGTTTAGCAACGTCATCAGGTAACGCTTTAAGCCCATCACCTGCGCTAATCGTAAGCTTGCTTGAAATATCTAGGTTACATTGTAACTTCTCAATGTTGGTTTGTAATAAGTCGGCTTCATCTTGCTGAATGTCTGAAAAATAGAAGCTATCTTGGCTGCGGCCTTGTTGGTAGGTGATGGCTGCAGAACCCGGATAGAGAGAGATAAGTTGGTTCGGATTGTAGTATTCCAGCACCGACATAAAAGAAGCGAATGCCGGAGGAAGATAAGCCTTGTTTCGCCACAAGTACCCAACCCCTTCAGCAAACTCACCAGCATGATTACTTGGTGCAGTGTTGAGGTCATAACACCCTGTACCAGAGTGGGTGTCGATAACATTGAGGCGTGAATGTTGCTGCATTAATGACTGAACAAGTGCACTCAATACTGGATGCTTGAGCGCATCACCATGGTCGCCTACATGACATTGATGTCGATATTCCATTCCTTTGCCTCATTTCTACTGACGTCATCTAAACATACTTCATATCATGGGGGCTTGCCTGCTGAATCCATCGTTTTTTGAAATAGGCTCTCTTTTCTGTAACTGTTTGACTCTTATAAAAAATAAAGCCCCTCGTTTTACTATAAACGAAGGGCTTTGTTGACGTTACTGACTAAGTTGTACTGTTAACCAATAGATAACCTAAGGGTACTCACCCTCAACTTCTACCGGCGCTTTCACTTGGTAGTGACAAGGCTGTAGACCAAGTAACTTAGGCAGTGTGATACCTACTGAAACTGAAGACCACGTACCGCTGACAATGCCGACAACGAGTGCAATAGCGAAACCTTGCAGCGCGGCTCCACCAAGTAGCCAAAGCGCAGATACGGTAATTAGCGTTGTTCCTGAAGTCACCATGGTGCGTGAGAAGGTCGCTTTAACCGATTCGTTAAGCAGGTTATCAGTATCACCGTTTGGGTTGCCGCGCAGCATTTCGCGTACACGGTCGGCGATGATGATCGAGTCATTCAATGAGTAACCGAGAATCGCTAGCACGGCCGCCAATACGGTCAGGTTGAACTCAAACTGAGTAAAAGCGAATAGACCCAAGATAAGCGTCACGTCATAGATGATCGCGGCAAGCGCACCCAGAGCCAAACGCCATTCAAACCGTACACTCAGGTACAGCATGATCATTAGGAAACACACCAATACCGCCAAGCCACCTTGGTCAACCATGTCTTGACCCACTTGAGGCCCAACCACGCTGCTGTTAAGCACTTTTACTTGGTCACTTACCGATGACAAAGCATCCACTAAGTTTGGCTGTGGAGCGTCTGTCAGTTGGCTGTAACGAATCGTCCAGCGATCCTGTTCTGCCATACCGACCACTTGAACGTCTTGTTGGAAAGCAGTGTCGAGCTTGGTTTTTAACGCATCTTTGGTTACTTGATCAGAGAGTTGAACCTCGGCAACCACACCACCTGTGAAGTCCAAGCCCCAGTTAAAACCTTTCACCGCCACCAGCATCACAGAGCTCATGAACAGCACAATAGAAATCACAGACATCACCTTACGAAGGCGAGTCATATTGCTGTCTGAAATATTGCTGTTTGAAATAGTCATTTTTGAAGTACTCATGCTTAAATCCTTACATCGTGGCGTTGGTCACGCCCCCAAACCAAATTGATGATCGCTCGTGAAGCAAAAATGCCCGTGAACATACTGGTTAGAAGACCTAAGCCTAGAGTCAGAGCGAAGCCCTGAATCGGTCCATTACCAATGGTGTATAGAGCCACAGCAACGATCATGGTGGTGACGTTAGCATCGAAAATTGACGAGAATGCGCTATCGAAACCACGATCGATAGAGCTAGCAAAGCTGCGCCCTTCTTTCATCTTGTCTCGAATACGCTCGAAGATAAGCACGTTGGTGTCCACCGCCATACCAACGGTCAGTACTAGACCCGCAATACCCGGCAGAGTTAACACCGCACCCGGTAGCAGCGCAATCAAACCAAATAATGTGGTCATGTTAACCACCAATGCACAGTTCGCGACCCAACCTAAGCGGCGGTACCATAGCGCCATAAACGTTAGCGTAAGGCCAAGGCCAAGAGCCAAAGCAGCAAAGCCATTCGTTACGTTTTCAGCACCCAGAGATGGGCCAATGGTACGCTCTTCAATGATGGTAACAGGCGCTGTTAATGAACCTGCGCGTAGCAATAGAGCAAGCTCTTGTGCTTCTGCCATGCTGCCTGCACCTGTAATTCTGAAACGGCTACCCAGTTGAGATTGGATGTTCGCCACACTGATCACTTCACTGGTTTTTTCGCTGTTACCGGCTCTGTCACGGCTGTATTCGCTGTAAACGGTCGCCATTGGCTTGCCGATGTTATGGCGAGAAAACTCAGACATTTTCTTACCACCAGAAGAATCAAGCGTGATGTTTACTTCTGCACTGCCCATTTCACCAATGCCACTGCGTGCATCGATAATGTGTTCACCGCTCAGCACTGCTTTGCGAGCAACCACTACGCGATTACCATCTGAATCTTTCAGAGTTTGAGTATTGCGCGTTGCGTTGTCGTACACAGAGTAGAACGCTAATGAAGCCGTAGCACCAATCACGTCTTTCGCAGCTGCAGGGTCTTGTACACCCGGTAATTCGATACGGATACGGCTTTCACCTTGGCGTTGAATCGATGCCTCAGTGATGCCTAGCTCTTCAATACGGCTGCGCATGATCTGCAGGTTTTGTTGAACCGTTAGATTACGTAGCGTTCTTTGCTCTTCTTC
The DNA here is from genome assembly GCF_041474195.1 of Vibrio sp. 10N.222.52.C3. Taxonomy (NCBI): domain Bacteria; kingdom Pseudomonadati; phylum Pseudomonadota; class Gammaproteobacteria; order Vibrionales; family Vibrionaceae; genus Vibrio; species Vibrio sp. 10N.222.52.C3. Next base: position 4,330 of record NZ_JBFRTQ010000154.1, read on the forward strand.
AGACTGAGTTAACGTTAGCGATTTATCTGAACGGTCACGTTGCCATTGTGGGAACTCTTCGCGAATCAGTTTCTGTGCTTTCTCGAAATCGGCATCAGTACGGAAGTTAAACTCAACTTGGTTGTTCACCACTTTACCGCGTGCATAACGCACTTGGCTGGTGATTTCATCGACTACAGATTGCGCTTGTGCGTGGTAAACCGGTTCCATGTCTACTTCTAACAGGAACTGCACACCACCACGTAAATCAAGGCCTAGCTGAATCGGTGCGAAGCCCATGTCAGTCAGCCATTTCGGAGCTGCTGGCTCCATCGCTAGCGCAACCGTCGCGTTGTCCAATAGGCGCTCATTCAGCACCTCTTTAGCCTTCGCTTGTTGTTCTGCGTCTTCCAAGATTACGACTAAACGTTGGTCTTTTTGAAATGCCGATTTGGCTTGAATGCCTTCGCTCGCAAGGTATTGGGTAATTTGGCTAGCATCGATGGTCTGTTCAGAACGGTTGTTAATTTGAACCGACGCATTCTCGCCATACCAAGAAGGTAAAGCACTCAGAACCATGATGATAATGGTGGCGATAAGCACCGCGTATTTCCACTTTGAGTAGTGGTTAATTTGTTTTCTTTGAATGCGTTTTTTCACAGTCAAGATCTCTTCTTTCTACCAATCACCGTAAATACGTGCTCAAAAATAGCACCAGAAAAAAGCAGTGATCGAGCATTTTAACCAGCTAGGGTGACCAGTTATTTACTACGATTGGTATGTCTAATATTTTGCGAACACGAGCGATGGCTAATCACGACCAGAACAAGCTGATTGAAAGATAGTGATGCTAAAGCTGATGTCGCTATGTTTGTCTTGGTTAACTGGCGAGTTCAATGGGCACTAGGCGACCATCGATACGACCAATTTAGGGTCAAACGATTAGCTAAGAAGTTCTCGGAAATGCGAGTATTGGATGTTGCCCTCTTTCCACCCCGAAAGCCGGGAAGACGGAGAACTCACAATACTGGTCCAGTGCAGCTTGGAATCCAACAACGGCGTGTTGAAGAGCAGGGAAGCCAGTATTGAGGGGGGAGAGAAGTCAATCAGTAGATGATAAGCAGGCTCAAGATCGGCCACGCTTTCTTGCTCGTTACTGAGCATACGTCTGAAGTTTGCTGCTTGAAGGCTTGATTCGGTGTCGTGATAGTTAGAACTGTCACCAGAAGGCACGGTGCCAAACTGAGCCTTATCGCACTCTAAGTAGCTCGACGGATTATCCGTATCAGCTTGTTTACAAAGATCATTCTGTGAAGATTGCTCTTGAGCCGAGTATATTTGAAATGGCTTAGAAGGCAACGAATAGCCGTTAGAATTCACTAAGCCAAAGCTCAGTAAAAACAACATTAAGACTAATCGGGTACCCAGTTTAAGCAATCTAATATCCAAACAACATTCTCGTAGATCGTCAATCTACAATACAAATGAAACGCTGTCTTGATTTAAAACATTTTTTTAGAAAATGATTCGATGCAACCGATTAAGCACCCTCGCAATTTAGATTTACATAGATCTAAAACGGCTTAACAACTGGTGATGGATAGATGTTATGAATAGTAGAAAAACAAGAAAGCCAAGCGGTGCTCGCTTGGCTTTGAGTTGTCTCTTTCTGTTGGTTTCAAGCTTTAGGCTTTAGGCTTTAGGCTTTAGGACGCATGATGTTCTTAACCTTACGGCTATTTTCACCAAAGACGCGTTGGACAAGTTGATTCATGTCTTCCGCAGTAATCGACCTCGCCACTCGCTCAACTTGAGACAAAGCTTCGATATCGTAACCATGAAGTAAATAACGAGACAGATACCATGCTTGGTCAATAGAGCTCGTCTCGAGAGGCGTGAAGTCCGCTTCAAACTGTTTCACGACTGCGTGCATTTCCTTTTCAGAGACGCCTTGTAAAAGGTCTGCAATCACTTTATCGATCGCCACTTCAACTTGGTCAACGTTCTCCGGCGCTACCATCGCCCCGATAACCCACTCACCACTCAGCTCACTATCTGCGGATGATGAATACGTATATGGCGAGTAATCTAAGCTCAACTCTTCACGAATATAAGCACCTAAACGAGCCGCCAGCAGTCGTTCTAGCAAGTTTTCCGTGAAGATATCTTTTGCCGTTACGCCTTGGTCGGTTTCGGCTTCAGGTTCAGAGATGACTCGTAAGATGTACTCTGCACTATTCACATTGTTGATCGCTAAATCAATGCGTGATTCAGATGGCTGCTTGTAAGCCACCTTAAATTCAGGAACCTCAGCTTTTTCTAATGGAATCGAAGCCAAATATTGCTCAACTAAAGGCTTTAATTCACTTGGGTCGATGTCACCCACGACCACCAATTGGTTATGTCTCAATTGGCCAAACAGCTGCTGATGAAGATTGGCGACGTCTTCCACAGAAACCGTTTCAACACGCTCTTTATCTACAAGATAATGACCACTTTCTTGACAATAAATATTGTGGTTTACCGCTCGTTCAAACTGACCAACAGGGCTACTCAAGAAAGATTCTTGACCTTGTACAAACTCCTGCTTCACTGCCTCTAACTGCTCGGGAACAATTTTAGGCGCAGTTATGAAGGTATAAAGCGCAGCAAACGTATCTTTGAGCCCATCTTTGTTAATACTAAATTCAACACCATGGCGAGTGTTGCCAATAAAGGAATCAGCTCTAATATCTTCACGATCAAAGTACGCTAAAAGCTCAGAACCCGTAAATTCACCCACACCACTTCGAGCGAAAGTAGGTAACGCAACCTCAACCGCTGGGTAAAGGCTCGGATCCAAAGCGGCTTTTCCACCGAGGCTCATGTACATCACCCCAACATCATCACCCGCCACATAATCACGCAGATACCACATGTCGATACCATTGCTCAACGTCCACTTTTGGATGTATGGGTCAATAGACATTTGTTCAGCAAGTACAACCTCGCCTTGCGAGCTAGGTACAGCAAAAGCGCTGGCTGTTCCAATCGCAAGCGGCGCAACTCCCGCCTCGCTATACGTGGCTTTTAAACTATCGAGAGAGTTGATGATCGCGGTTCTGTCTTCGGAGTCATCCATCCCAATAACAATAAAGTAATCATCAGAAAGTAGATTCTTGATGTTGTCGTTAATCACTTCAAGGCTCAAGTTAGCGATGAAAGCTTCCAAGCTTGCTTGATAATCTTTCTGTGATTGGACTATTCGATCATTGACTAACGCACTCACTTTGTAATTCGCGTGTTCAACACTGTCCATTTTATCCCAGTTATGCTCGATGTTATCCAGCAAGTCTTGGTAGTAGTACAGTTCGCCAGCAATATCCGTTTCCGAAACACCAAAATCACGCAATGATGCCAATGTAGAAAGCAGATCTTGTTGGATAACTTCACGGTCTCCAGCCGGAAACCCAACACTTATTGACGAATAGTAAAAAGCGCCCATTCGATAACTATCAGATGCAATCCATTGAGTCGGGAACGCGGCATCATTGAACACCGCTTCTAATCGTCGTTGAATCAATTGCTGAGCGGTTTCATCTAACCTGCGTTGATTCTGCTGAGCATGATTTTCAACTCTATTTAAACCGCGGTTAAACGTCAGAGTGATGCTTGGCGCTTCTCTTCCTGCGTACTCAACATAATCATCTTCATTGAATGAGGTCGTTTTCTGTTTCTCTGGTCTCGGCGTATCGCCACGCTCCCAGCTAGAAAACTTTTCTTCAATAAGTGGAATCACAGTTTTGATGTCCACATCACCAGAAACGACCAGCTCAACTATTTGAGGTTGATACCAAGTCTGATAAAAGTTGGTGATGCCTTGAGGAGTAGCATTCACGATCGACGATTTAGTCCCTAATGCATCTTGCGATTCGTACGGGCCGCCTTCAATGAAGTGGTCAAAGAATTTCTCTCCGAATGACTTATCATCGAGGCGAGCCATACGAAACTCGCCAAGAACCACGCCTTTTTCTTTTTCGACTTCTGAACTTGATAGATCCAGGCCATCACCAATGTCACGCATCCACGTCAAAGCAGACTGCAATTGGATGTTATCTGGCAAATCTAACTGGTAGACCGTCTCTTCATAAGAGGTGTAGGCATTAATATCAGCACCAAAGCTAGCGCCTGCGTCTTCGAATAGACGAATCACATCGTTCTGAGAGAAGTTTTTACTGCCATTGAATGCCATGTGTTCCAAGAAGTGCGCGTAGCCTTCTTGTTGAGAAGTCTCTTGAATCGAACCGGCGTGCACGACTAAACGAACAGATACGGATTCTTCATGATCTGGATAAACATGATAAGTAAAGCCATTTTCTAGTTGGCCTGAAGTCCATGCCGGATCCGGCTGGATTGGCGTTTCGGTAGTTTTTGATGTTGAGCTACAGCCAACTAAGGTGAGGCATAGAGCCGTCGCTAAATAATATGTTTTCATAACAACCTCTTAATGTCATTCATCGACAATATACAGATTGAGCTAACGATTATTATTTAATATTGAACCTGATGAGTATCTTTGTGATCTGGATCTTTATTTTATAAATCACCAATCGTTATGTAAGATCGCTGTGCTCATTTAAATAGGCATTTAGATAAGAGCCTATTAAATCGATTTTAGACTCGCTAACTACATCTATTTAAAATCAATAAGCTACATAAATTTCAGCCAGTTCTCTACATACCCTTAAACAACGCTTGCGAGGCACGGCTGATCGGTAGCTTTTCCCCTGACACATACGCCGACATCTGACCTGAGAGCCCTTTCTTCACCTTATCAATGGCGGAAACTTTCACTACCACTGAACGGTGGATTTTCCAAAACTCATCAGGATTGAGTTGCGCTATCAACTCTTTTAGTGACACGCGAAGAATATACTCCTCTAGCGATCCCCCTTGACCCTTCTTAAATATAGACACGTACTTGTCTTCTGCTTTGAAGTAAGCGACATCATCGACGGCGATTAGGTGAATGTCTTCCCCTACACTGGCTTTGAGCCATGTGAGATACTTTTTCTCCGATAGATAAGGAGGCTGCGTTTGCTGTGACGTCGACTGGGATAGTTGTTGAAGCTGAGCCATTAACGCCGTGATATCGGGCTGTTCTGGCGTGGTACCTGTTTGTGTTTGATTGCTCGACAGACGCGCTTGCACTTTCTGACATGTGGCCAGTAAACGCTCTTCATTGATTGGCTTAAGCAGGTAGTCCATCGCATTGTGATCAAAAGCTTTGACCGCGTATTCGTCATAAGCCGTGATAAACACAATCAATGGCGGTGAATCTAACTTGTTGAGTTGTTTCGCCAGAGAGATACCATCCAGTTCCGGCATACGAATATCGAGAAAAGCCACGTCGGGCTTAAGCTGCTGAATACTCTGCATCGCCTCCAAACCGTTTTGTGCTTTACTGACGATTTCTAACTCCGGCCAAACCTCAGCAAGGCTCTTGTCTAAGTGGTGCCTTAACAGTGCTTCATCGTCTGCGATTATCGCCGTTACGCTCGGCTGTACTGTTGGGTTGTTCATGGTTAGCCCTTTAAATTCACACTGTAAATCGTCTATTTTGCGTCACTGTTCGGTGTTTTCTGATCTGTAATTCTAGGCGGCTGCCTCAGTCAACGGTAACAAGATCGTCGAGACTACCCCGCCTTCAGCGTGTTCAGTAATCGTTAGGCTCGCCTTATCACCATACAGGGTTTCGATTCTTTGACGAATATTGCTTAACCCAACACCGTGACCCGTATTCGCAGAAGGCGTTTTCAACCCAGCGCCATTATCAGCCACTTCAATTTTTAGCTGCTGTGCTTGTTGAGTAATACGAATATTCACTTGGCCACCAGCGGCTTTGGGCTCGATGCCGTGCGTGAGTGCATTCTCGACCAAAGGTTGAATCAAGAACGGTGGAATCACCTGCAAATCGCTAATCTCGTGTATTTCAATCGAGAACGTTAAGCGCTCACCCAAGCGTATCTTTTGGATATTAAGATAAGCGTCTAACAAGTCGACCTCTTGTGCGATGGTCGATTGTTCAGTGCGGCTGTTTTTCAGAGTTACACGCAATAAGTCAGTCAGTTTTTCGAGCATCAACTTGGCTTTCGCGCTGTCACTCTCAATCAATACATTGATGGTCGCAAGCGTGTTGAACAGGAAGTGCGGCTCAATTTGGCTTTGCAGCTGTTTTAACTGGCTAAGTACAACGACCTTTTCTTGATCAGATTGGCGACGCTTCGCCACCTCTAATTCATTATCGGCACGTAGCTGCTGCTCTCTTGTGTAGAAATAGTAATAACAAACGGAACAAAAGATCACACCAAGCAGAATCACAGACTTAAGATCGGAAAGGTTAGAGCCGAAAAAGCCGTTCAACCAATAGTGTGCATTCAAGGTACCAAGGGTCATTGCAATCACCATTGATACCCCTACATCAAATGCCTTTGATTTCCTTTTGAATAGTTCAACCAACACAAACGAAGAGCCAACTGCGCTGTAGCCAAAGCCGAAGCTGATGGCCAAGTTAAGCGTAAACCCGCCTCCCCAAATCGTATTGGTTGTAATTGCAATAAGAACGCAAAATAGCGTAGTGAACGCGAAGCTTTTAATCCATGAAAAGCGACTGTTTGAAGAAGTGTCCATTAAAATCGTCCTTTGATATTTAAAAGAATCATATGACTATCCGGTAAGTTGGCGTAAGCAGAATCACTTTTACCGCCTAGAAAGCGTGCAGCAAGTTCCAATTCCAACGATGAATCGCCATTATCGAAAGCCTGATAATTGAGCCACTGCGTAGCAATAAAGCCACCGTCTTGTGGAGACAGCATGACATCAAATGTTGGCGTGATATCTTCAAGCCAGCCATGTGTCGAGTCCAAAGACCAGTGAAACATGAGGTTGTGTTGAACCAAATTGGCGTGTTGATAGCCTTGCGCATAAGAACCTACCAACGAAGATGTCATCGGATTAACCGACAAAGACTCTGCACTTTCTATCGCGCTTTGCCACTCAGAGTCACTCCAAGCGCGGCTATCAAACCAGTATTCCAGTACCACATTGTGGCCCGTCTCGTTGCCCCATATCAGTCCGAGTAAGGCTTGGTAAGCCTCGCCCTGCTCTTCTAGATAAACAGGTTCAAGCAGTGAGTTGGGCTGGCTGTAACCCAAACTTTGTCGCTGATAGACAGCCGAACCATGAAACTCCCACGCGAGGTTTAATACCGACACCAAACTCGCTCCAAGCAAGCCGTGGCGTATATCATCGTAGTAAGAGACCCATTGATATTCGTGGTCGCCAACCAGATTGTAACGACGTATCCCAAAGCCTTGTTGCTGATTCTGCTTTTCGAATTCATTTACGTCTTGGGAAGTCCATGACGAATCGCTGTAAAGCAGTGTCCATTCGCCCGTCATATCGAACAGTGACGCTGAAGCCACACCGGCGCCCTCTTCTGCGACAATGCCAACAGGGTTTTGTCGGTAAGGCTTGATAATGTCTAACGGTCGGTAGCCATAACCAACACCCCAATCTAGGCGAACCTTACCGAGTGTCACATCAAGGTAGTGATCACCGAACGCTGAATTAGACAGTTCAACACCACCTTGCCAAAACAGCTCGCGCGCAATGAATTCCGATTCAAAGCTCGCGTCTTGGTCTTGAGGAGTATTAGTCAAAATATCATTGGCTTTCACGGCAAACAGGCCAAGCCAATTGCCATATCCAACTTCAAGATCCAACAAACCATTGAGTGACTGACGATTATCAGATGCAAAAGGGCTAAATGGCGACTCTCGCGATTCAACGGCTTCAGCACTCAGTTGCCAGTCCCACGCTAGGCTCAGATCGTCCGCTTGAGTCGTGTTACTCACACAAGACAATGCAAGAAAGCTAGCGATTAAAGGCTTAATGTGGAATCGACGACTAGAAGCTTTCATGGCACCCACCTAAAGCCCAGACACGCTATTACGTGATAAGTAAGCAGGGTTGTAGTATTTGTCCGCTAAAGCTTGTTCGCTTACCTCGCGGTACTCAATCACGGTTTTCTTACTTGGTTGAATCTTATCGAGCAAAGTCATCGAAACTACACTTGGCAAGCCATCTCGCACGCCTTCAGTAAACCAAGCTTGCTTGGCTAACTTACCTGAACGCAGATACAGATCCGCTTTAACAGGAAACGCTCGGTCTGCCGTTAACCACAGATCAATCGATTGATAGCTGGCACCCTTGGTTTTCGCCGTTAGCTTTAGATGATAAGTATCGAGTGTCTCGCCAGTCGACCTCTCAACCTGTTGCTCGGCAACCCACTTACCTTGGTAATCTTCGCTCCAAGTGAGCGTCGAAATGTCCCCTACCGAAGCTTCACCCAAGAGTTTCTGCATTGGTGTGATTCGGATAGGTCGGCGCGATTTCGGCATCAGTAACCAATAGTTGTCCTCTATCATCAGCATCTTTTGACCCGCCTCGACCGCCGACTTGAACACGACCAGCGACTCTCGGTTTGGTCTTGTGTAGACGTTGTATTCGCGGGTTTTGTCTAGTTGCTCGTCTTGATATAGCGCGACCAGAGATACCACTCTTGATGCCTGTTCGCTGTTCAAACGGTAGCTGTCTGCCTTAGCAATCATCTCGGTAACTTGCTGTGAATCGATAGCCCAGCTTGGTGCCGATGCTAGAGCCAACGCAGAACCTAAAATAGTGAGTGAACGAGTAAATTTATACATAAACCAGCGCCTCCGTGATTGGCTTATTTACGCCTTTGCGAGCAGAGAAATAAGCGGCTAGCAAACAGATCGTCAGTACACCCAAGGTGGCGTAACCAACCAATTCCAATGAGAAGTAAATATTGAGTGGGTAACCTTCGGTTCTTCCCGGAGGTGGTGGCATTTGCACATCAATCACCAGCAATAACACCGATACTAAACCGCTCACTAGTGCGCCTATCGCACTGCCAATTACCGCCAGTAAGCCCGCCTCTTTTAGAAAACCCGCCACGATTTCAGAAGGGTAACTGCCAAGTGCCGACAAAGTGCCAATCTCACGAGTTCGCTCCGTCACCGACATGGTCATGGTGTTAAACAAAGATACGAACACTACCAATGCCATCACTGCGCCCATGATGCCGAAGATACGGTCGTAAAGGTCTTTAACCTTGGTGTAGAAGAACGCGCGACCTTGCCATGGGGTGAGCTCAATATCTGAGCCCCGTTGACCAACTTGCTTGTCCAAAGCCAATTGGATGCGCTGTTGAACCGTCGAAGTCTTGTTGGTTTCAAAAAGAAAGACCGACAAGGTGCTGACTTTATCTGACGCTAAAAGCTCTTGGGCAGTGGTGATGTGTACGTATAACTGACGCTTATCCAGCTCAGGCACTCCTGTCGAGTAAATACCCTGCACCTTAAAATCAAAAGCGTTCAATGCGCCGTCACTGGTGGTGGCGAGCAGTGTCACCCAATCATCAACCGCAACTTTGAGGTTGCGAGCAAGGTCGGTTCCCAGCATCACTTGTGGCTCTTGGCTGTCGTATCTGGGAGATTTCACATCAGAGAGAGTTTGACCGCTGCGCACGTCAAGGAAAGGTCCTTTCATGTCGAACTCGCGCTCATTAACGCCTGTTCCCATAAAGATGCTCGACTTGCTTCCGTTAGACACCAAACCACTAAAATAGACTCGCGGCTGCACCCCACGCACATTGCTGTCGCCAATAATGCTCTTGGTTAGGGCTTGAACATTGTCTAGACCATTGCTCAGCGGCATGTCTTCATCTTGCTCAAAATATCCCGGCGTACTCAAAGTAAGATGACCAGTATCGCGCGCGGTCGATTCACGCAGAGATTCATAGGTATAAAGCCCATAACCTCCAGCCGAGGTCAGCGCAAATACGGCAATTGCGATGATCAATACCGAAAGCAGACTACGGCGACCGTTTCTCAATAAATTAAGCCACGCCAAACGCACCGAGGTAGGAAGCAAAAAAGTGCTCATTCTTTGTGTTAACTTGCCCATGAGATTGCCTCCGTAGTTGCAGCTTGTGGTGCCAGTTGACCATCGATAAGTTCAATGACTCGGTCACAACGCTGCGCCATTCTTGGGTCATGCGTTGCGACAATAAAGGTGGCGCCCATTTCATGGCCGAGCTCTTTCATAATGTCGATCACAAGGTTGGCGGTGTGACTGTCTAAGCTAGCGGTCGGCTCATCGGCAATGACTAAGCTTGGGTTGTGGATTAGCGCTCTGGCTATCGCGACACGTTGCTGCTGGCCGCCTGAAAGATTGTCTGGGCGATGATGTACATATTCGCCTAGCCCAACACGCTCCAACATCTCTTGTGCTCTGGTCTGCTGTTCTTGTTTCGAACATTGGTTCAACATCAATGGGTAGGCCACGTTCTCAAGTGCCGTCATCACTGGAACCAGATTGAAGCGCTGAAATACAAAACCCAACGACTGACGGCGAAAGCGTGCAGCGGCGATTTGCTCTGTCGGATACGGTTGGCCATCAATATTGATCTGTCCTCGATAGCTCATATCCAACAAACCAAGAATATTCAAAAGTGTGCTTTTTCCAGAACCCGACGGGCCACACAACGCCACCATTTCACCGCGCTGGATATGGCCATCGACCCCGTTTAATGCATCAACACGTTGACCGCCTGTGACATATGCTTTGCCGATATCTTTAAATTCAATCATCCCGTTTTCCTCTGATTACTAACCAACTGTTTAGCTTCCATGCCCTTTATTTCGCTTTCGCTATTAGGGCCTTCGCAGTCATCGTTTCGATGTTGTCGGCATCGGCCGTTTCCATTTGCTCTAGCCACGCTTGTGCTTGCGTTAGGTCTTCAGCACGAATCGATGCCTCAATCGCATAACGGTAAATCCACGATGTCACAGCGAAATGCTGTTGCTGGAAAGCATCTTCAGCCAATAGCGAGAGGAACAGGTCATAACCACGATCGAAATGATTAAACATGTCTGGCAGAGAGGTGTAAGTAACGGCGGCCATTGCGCGAGTTAGGTAAGAATCTGGCAGCCCTTGAACACGGGGTTGTTCATGAATTGGTTGGTCTTCGTCTTTCAGCAGCACCAGTGATTTATCAATGGTTGATAAGCCTCTCTCCACATACTTCATCTTGTTCCAAGGTAAGAACGCATCACGCCCCATCAGGGTTTCTGTGCTTCCTAAATAAACTAAAGTCAGTGGCGTAGCGCCGTCTTGTTGCAGCGTGTCATTAAGGCGTTCATAAGCCACCTCAACCAAGTCTTCATTGCCTTGCGCCGCTTGGTTGTAGATATCGAGCACGTCTGAACTCGGGTTCGCTAAAGCTAACGACGGTGCAAACGAAACAAGAGCAATCAGCAATGAACGCTTAAGCACAGAAGTTGTAGAGCCTGAATTAAATGAGTGTGAAGTAGTCATGATTTCTAATCCCTTTCAAATGTTGACGTTGAAAGGTTAACTAGAATTTGTCGTGCAGTTTTACCAATGCGACGAATGGTAATTATAAGGAGTGAATGGTTGAGAGGCGGTGTGAGTGGGGTCTCAACCTTATAGGAACTAGACGAACACTATTCGCATAATTAGCCATAGTTACCTCCCCCTCTAACTCCCCCTCAATCTGGGTTCATCAATATCTCTAGATCTTTAGCAGAGGGGGAGAACTTTCTTTAGCACTGAACATATATCGACACTTTTAACGATCGATGTTCTATTCCTCCCCTCTCCACGATCAGCAAGGGATCTACATATGAATCAAGGGGAGGCTAGGAGGGGATTTATTTTGGATTAACGCACTCGGCAGAGCTCAAACCAAAAAAATAGCCGCTAATCCGCGGCTATTTTTAGTTATCTAAACGAAGTTCCTATTACTTCGATCTTTCTACTTCTTTGTCTCTTCAACCACGGCTTTCATCAATACTGATGTATCCATGCGGCCTTGTCCTTCGGCAGACAGTGCCTTGTAGGCGTTGTTGGTCTTTTCAGTCAGTGGAAGCTGGATGCCTTGGCGCTCAGCTTCATCTAGACAGAAACCTAAGTCTTTGATCATCCAATCAATTGCAAAGCCAAAATCGAACTTGTCTTGTGCCATTGTGGTAGCACGGTTTTCCATCTGCCATGAGCCAGCAGCGCCGTTTTTAAGGCAATCAACCAGAGTTGGGATATCCAAACCTGATTTTTCAGCAAGCACTAAGCCTTCAGATAAGCCATTCAACACTCCTGCAATGCAGATCTGGTTAACCATTTTCGCGCGTTGGCCTTGGCCAACTTTACCCATAAGAACTGACGACTTACCGTAAGCTTCGAACACAGGTTGAAGGTCGTTGAAAAGCGCTTGTTCGCCACCACACATGATGGTTAGCACGCCATTTTCTGCGCCCGCTTGGCCACCAGATACAGGTGCATCCATAAAGCGAATACCGGCTTGCTTCGCTGCCACTTCAAGCTCTTCAGACAGAACTGCAGACGTTGTAGTGTGATCGACAAGAATCGCGTTTGGCTTCATCGCTGCCAATGCGCCTGTTTCGCTGGTTGTCATGCTGCGTACGTCGTCATCGTTGCCCACACAAACCAATACCACGTCAGCTTCCGCTACACATTCAGCCACAGATTCTGCCGCTTTACCTTGGTGTTTATCAGCCCAGTCTAGCGCTTTACTGTGAGTGCGGTTAAATACCGTTACTTCAAAACCGGCTTTGACTAGATGGCCTGCCATTGGGAAACCCATAACGCCTAGCCCGATAAAACTTACTTTCATTTTTTTCTCCTTTTATTTGACCAAACCATCGCTATGAAAAGATCGAACACTCTCAATCAATGCATCAATAAGCAGGGTCAAAGCCTTTGGCTGATATTTTCTTTCTTTGTACACTAAATACGCTTGGCGATCACCCCGATGATACTCAGGGAGCACTTGAATCAGATTCATCTCAGGGGATACGTGACGAAAAGGCAATGAAGCGAGCCCCAAACCTTTTTGCGCTGCGGCCGCCACCGCATGAATATCGTTAACGATGAACTTAGGTTTAATCGTGATCATTTGCTCTAAGCGGTCGGATTTGTAGAGCGGCATATCAAACACATCATCGACGTTAATCCAATCTTGCAGCTCTAGGTCGTCCGGTTTTTCTATTGTTGCACGCGAATCTAAGTATTCTGGGCTTGCATAGAACCCGTGTTTGGCTTTAAACAGCGGTCGAGCAATTATGCCTTCCATGTCCGAGATCTTAAACGTGATCAGTAAGTCACGATCGGTTTGTGGAATGAGCTGCTGCTGGCTCAGAGTAAGGTCGAGCTGAACGTTCGGGTATTGAGTGAGGAATTGCTCTACCGTCGACCGTAGAAAGCCACTGTAGAAGTTATGAGGCACGGCGAGCTTTATCTTGCCTTGGATAGCGTCACGCTCTTCCAACAAGCTATTAAAGCCGTGATGAATCGACTCCATGCCGCTGCTCAGTGCAGAAAAGGCCGCCTCGCCGTCTTTGGTGGCCACCAGCTCACGACCTTTCTTTTCTAAAAGTCGGATATTGAGGCGATCTTCCAATGCGGTTAGCCGACGCGACATAGTCGACACAGGGAGTTGCAGCCGTTTCGAAGCCGATAGCAAAGAGCCCTCTTCAACCACTGCACAGAATAAAAACAGATCATCAATATTTCCAAATATGGAATTCATACTTCTATATGTGCCTATTTTTCTCATTAATGGATAAATGTAACCTTATCTCATCAACATCAAAAAATCACGGGAGAAACACAGTATGAGCAACAAACAATTTTGGGTAACCGCGATTTTATCTTCACTCACCATGGCGACCATCATGTCTGGGTTAATTTCTGGCTACAAAATGGGATTCAGTCCCGAGTGGCCACCAATCTGGATGCAAAGCTTTTTCATCGCTTGGCCGTGTGCCATCGCACTCAACCTCACCGTGCTTCCTTTGATCAGAAAACTCTCAGCATGGATTTGTCGCCCGAGAACGCTTTGCGAACCTGAAATCACGGAACGATGATCAAGGGCTAATCTTAAGGAGCTATAGTCTAGGTTCTACGATCAAAAACACACGGTAAAAAAACTATGTTCATGGGTAAACGACTGAATTACAAACATAAAAAAACCGAGCACTAGGCTCTAATGCCGTTCACTTAAGA
>NZ_JBFRTQ010000155.1:0-25668 GCF_041474195.1 Vibrio sp. 10N.222.52.C3
ATATAGATCACATATAATAATACAATATTATTATATTGTTCTGACAACCTACATTATGACGACATAAAGGAAACCCAATAATGAAGCTGTCTTACCTTAGCCTACTGACTGCCAGCCTTTTAGCCGCTCCCGCTCTTGCTTCTAATCACGATATTGGTCAACAGTTCAATCTTGACCCTGCAAAAGCACCAGCACAAAACTTCGATTTATCTAAATGGAAAATTAACTTACCGGAGCTGACGACTGAAGGGTCTAGAAAAGGTAAAACGCTGGAGATTGGTAAAAAGGAACTGTCGAATGTAGACACGCCTTACGTTCACCCTAAATGGTTCTACACGGATGCCGAGTCTGGTGCGATGGTGTTTGTGGCTCCGAATACAGCTCCAACGACGCCAAACAGTAAAAACACGCGTAGTGAGCTAAGAGCGATGCTAGCGGATAGCTACTCTGCGCCGAGCAACAACTTCGCGATTTCAAGCCATAAGAACGCGGAAGAGTTTGGCTCTATCGGTGGCCAGATGACGGCAACACTTTCTGTTGATCAGGTGAGCACCAGCGGTAACTATAAGAAAACCGGTGCATTCTCTGTGGTTATTGGTCAAATCCATGGGTCGGATAATGAACCTCTGAAAATTGTTTACCGCAAGTTGCCAGAACATGAGCATGGTTCGTTAACGTGGAACTATGAGTTAAACCCGCCGACAGAGATGAAAAACGCGAAGGATGAAAACGGAAAGAAACTTCGTAAAGACATTCGCCATGATGTATTTGGTCAATACAATCTGAAAAAAGGCAGCTCGGACCCTGCTGATGGCATCAAGCTAGGTGAAGTGTTCTCATACGATGTGAATATCAAAGATAACATCATGCACTTAACCTTTACTAAGAATCCAAACTCAGCCGATCCTATTGTGAAGACGTATGATGTTGATTTGGCTAAGGGTAAGTATCAGGGGCATGATATCGACCTTGGTTATGGACAGGACTGGATGTACTTCAAGGCGGGCGCATACAATCAATGCAACACTAAGAAGTCGAGCTCAGCCTGTGAATGGCGTGGTATGGAAGCGGGTGATTACACTCAAGCGAGCTTCTACCAGTTAGTGCTCAACCAATAATATGGCTGAATCAGTCACCATTTGAACAATATTTAACTGATTAATATCTATTTGAAAAAGACCTTCCACATGAAGGTCTTTTTTTATGGCATCTGGAATAGGGTTGAGGTTTCAATGTGGCGACAAATGCGAGAGTTTCTCAACATTGGAGCCTTAATTGGCAAGGGATCGGTCACTTTTTACCTTTATGTAAAAAGATACGGGAAAAAATAGATTTTTTTTACTTATTCCCTTGAAAACCAGTTTGCAGCCCTTATCTATGGTGCATACGAAAGCAAATTACATTTGCACTTAAATTTTGTGTATTAGGGTTGAATCCCTGATTACCGCCCCCCACATATGTGGGTATAGCAAAAAACTAATATAGATTATATTTCGGAGATAGCCTGATGGGTCGAATCATTGGTATTGATTTAGGTACTACTAACTCTTGTGTTGCTGTTTTAGACGGCGACAAACCACGCGTACTAGAAAATGCTGAAGGCGAACGCACAACAGCATCGGTAATCGCATACACTGACGGCGAGACGCTAGTTGGTCAACCTGCGAAACGTCAAGCAGTTACTAACCCTCAAAACACGCTATACGCAATTAAGCGTCTAATCGGTCGTCGTTTTGAAGATGAAGAAGTTCAACGCGATATCGAAATCATGCCTTTCAACATTGTTAAGGCTGACAACGGTGATGCATGGGTTGAAGCGCAAGGCCAAAAAATGGCTGCTCCTCAAGTATCTGCTGAAGTTCTTAAGAAAATGAAGAAAACAGCTGAAGACTTCCTAGGCGAAGAAGTAACTGGCGCAGTAGTAACTGTTCCTGCTTACTTCAACGATGCTCAACGTCAAGCAACGAAAGATGCTGGCCGTATCGCTGGTCTAGATGTTAAACGTATCATCAACGAACCAACTGCTGCTGCTCTAGCTTACGGCCTAGACAAGCAAGGTGGTGATCGCACTATCGCTGTATACGACCTTGGTGGTGGTACATTCGATATCTCTATCATCGAAATCGATGAAGTAGAAGGCGAGAAGACTTTCGAAGTTCTTTCAACTAACGGTGACACTCACCTTGGTGGTGAAGATTTCGATAACCGCATGATCAACTACCTAGTAGATGAGTTCAAGAAAGAGCAAGGTATCGACCTTAAAGCTGATCCACTAGCAATGCAGCGTGTTAAAGAAGCAGCAGAAAAAGCGAAAATCGAGCTTTCTTCTACTACTCAAACTGACGTAAACCTACCTTACGTTACTGCTGATGCGACTGGTCCTAAGCACATGAACATCAAAGTGACTCGTGCGAAGCTTGAGTCTCTAGTTGAAGACCTAGTTCAACGTTCTCTTGAGCCACTAAAAGTTGCTCTAGCGGATGCTGACCTATCTGTAGGCGAAATCACTGACGTTATCCTAGTTGGTGGTCAAACTCGTATGCCTATGGTTCAAGCTAAAGTAACTGAATTCTTCGGTAAAGAGCCACGTAAAGACGTGAACCCTGACGAAGCTGTTGCAATGGGTGCTGCTGTTCAAGGTGGTGTACTAGCTGGTGACGTTAAAGACGTTCTACTACTAGACGTTACTCCTCTATCTTTCGGTATCGAAACGATGGGCGGCGTGATGACTAAGCTTATCGAGAAAAACACAACTATCCCTACTAAAGCGGATCAAGTGTTCTCTACAGCTGAAGACAACCAAAACGCAGTAACTATCCACGTTCTTCAAGGTGAGCGTAAGCAAGCGACTTACAACAAGTCTCTTGGTCAGTTCAACCTAGAAGGTATCCAACCAGCACCACGTGGCATGCCACAAATCGAAGTAACATTCGACCTAGATGCTGATGGTATCCTGAACGTATCTGCTAAAGATAAAGCAACAGGTAAAGAGCAGAAGATCACTATCCAAGCATCAGGCGGCCTGTCTGAGGAAGAGATCGAAGCAATGGTACAAGAAGCAGAAGCTAACAAAGAAGCGGACAAAAAGTTCGAAGAGCTAGTAACTGCACGTAACCAAGCTGACCAAATGATTCACGGCACTAAGAAGCAAGTAGAAGAAGCTGGTGAAGCTCTACCTGCAGACGAGAAAGCTAAAATCGAAGCGGCTATCACTGCACTAGAAGAAGTTAAGTCTGGTAACGATAAAGAAGCTATCGACGCTAAAGTTCAAGAACTTATGCAAGCAGCTCAAAAGCTAATGGAAATTGCTCAACAGAAAGCTCAAGCTGAACAAGCTGGTGCTGACGCTGGTGAACAACCTAAGCAAGACGACGATGTTGTAGACGCTGAGTTTGAAGAAGTTAAAGAAGACAAAAAATAATTTCGTCGCAGAGTAGCCTGATTTCGTTATCGGAAGTGTCCACCTACTAACGTAGGCTCCGCGCTTCCACTTAGGACTCAAGCTATCTGCTTAGAAATTTGTCTCAAAGACTTATTATTGCGGGCGTCAGAGGTAACTCTCACGCCCGTAAATTTGTATTTAGACTTGTCGATCTAGATAATAGCTTTATTCGGCATTTCAGCCGGCAGAACTTTTATCTAGATTGATACACAGACTACTGAAGTGATCATTCGGTAGTAGCAATTATTTTGGTGACCTAGAACATGTCAAAACGTGATTTTTACGAAGTATTAGGCGTAAGCCGCGATGCATCAGAGCGCGATATTAAAAAAGCGTACAAACGCTTAGCGATGAAATTCCACCCGGACCGTAACCAGGGTGATGAGACCGCAGCAGATAAGTTTAAAGAAGTAAAAGTAGCGTACGAGATCCTAACTGATTCTCAAAAGAAAGCAGCTTACGACCAATACGGTCATGCAGCCTTTGAACAAGGTGGCATGGGCGGCGGCGGTGGTTTCGGCGGCGGTGGCCAAGGTGACTTCGGCGATATCTTCGGTGACGTATTTGGCGACATCTTCGGCGGCGGTCGTCGTGGTGGCGGTCAACAGCGTGCACAACGTGGTTCAGATCTACGTTACAACATGGAACTTTCTCTAGAAGAAGCGGTTCGTGGTGTTTCTAAAGAAATCGAAGTACCAACACTTGTAGAGTGTGATACGTGTGACGGCAGCGGCGCGAAAGCGGGTTCTTCTGCACAAACGTGTGGCACTTGTCATGGCCACGGCCAAGTACAAATGCGCCAAGGTTTCTTTGCGGTTCAACAGACTTGTCCTACTTGTAACGGTAAAGGCAAGATCATCAAAGACCCATGTAACTCATGTCATGGTCAAGGTCGCAAACAGAAGACGAAAACACTTAACGTTAAGATCCCTGCTGGTGTTGATACTGGCGATCGTATTCGTCTATCAGGCGAAGGCGAAGCGGGAGAGCAAGGCGCTCCAGCTGGCGATCTGTACGTACAAGTACACGTAAAAGAGCACAACATCTTCGAACGTGACGGCAACAACCTTTACTGCGAAGTACCAGTAAGCTTCTCTATGGCTGCTCTAGGCGGTGAAGTTGAAGTTCCAACACTGGATGGTCGTGTAAACCTTAAGGTACCAGAAGAGACACAAACGGGCCGTATGTTCCGTATGCGTGGCAAGGGCGTGAAAGGCGTTCGTGGTGGCGGTGTGGGTGATCTAATCGTTAAGCTAGTGGTTGAGACTCCAGTTAAGCTAAGCGCTCGCCAGAAAGAATTACTGCGTGAATTCGAAGAAACATGTTGTGGTGAAGCGGCAAGCAAGCACAAGCCAAAGTCTGAAGGTTTCTTCAGCGGTGTTAAAAACTTCTTCGATGACCTAACTAAGTAATTGATAGTGATTTGAAAATTTTAAAGCCTGCCAGTGTGCAGGCTTTTTTGATCATCTCGTTTAGTTAAAAAATGCAGCCATGTATATGCCTAGTCATTCTTTAATCAAACCAAGGGCATTAATTTCTACTAGTTCCAGCAATCTGCAGGGGATTCTTCACCTGAAGATTTTAGCGTCATTGTTTTGGGAGTGCCTAAGCAAGAGTCACCACTTTGCCCCTTAGTTGGCTGTGCCGTGGCAGTTATTATATATGCCATGCTGCTTGAACTTGCGACAGAAAATACATAGCGATCACTTGGTGATTCACACATAGTACAAGCCCCTCCTGAAACAATACTTCCCCAGCTATATACACCATTGTAAGACTGCTCAAGCGTGAGTTGGATTTTTGCCATATCAGCTAATGCTGCTGTTCTATGGGATTTTATTACATGCTCGGTATAGCTTGGGTAGGCAATAGCGGTTAGTACTCCAATAAGAGCCACTGCGATCAATAGTTCGATCAATGTCATCCCTTTGTTACTTAAGTTGTTGTTGTTACATTTATTTTTTCGAATCATCACGAGTAGTTCCTTCTCTATATTCAGCCTATTTTTCTTCGGTGGTAGCATCCTTGCAAGATTAAATACGGTTACGTATCGGTTTACATAGGAATTTGGGAAATGTCTCGCGGGTTTACCTTCTTAGAGCTACTCATAACCATATCAGTGCTCTCTATATTATTGGCAGTTGCCGCTCCAAGTTTTAGTTCGGTCTCGGAAACAGTGAAAATGCAACGGCTAGCTACCGAGCTGAATGGTTTTATGATGCAGGCGAAATCTGAGGCAGTTATGAGAAATACTGATCTTTGGGCTCATTTTCTAATGAATGGTAACTCAAATGACACCGGTGATTGGAAAATTGAATTGACTGAATTCGATGTTCCGAATACCGGTACGGCAATCCTTACAATGGAAGGAGTTTCATTTCGAAACATAGATTTCACCGTTAACTACAGTTCTGAACAAATTAAATTTAGTGGAGTAAACGGTAAAGCTAAAGATGGGCATCTCTTATTTGATATGAACTCTAAGCCTTTAAAGCTTATAACATATAGTACTTCTGGAAGAATGAGAATCTGTGGTGTGGGAGGAGACTTTTATGGTTATCAGACCTGCACTTAAGAGGCAGCAATTCGGTGCAACATTAGTCGAATTAATGATCTCTTCTATTTTGGGAATTGTAGTTATTGGAAGTGTGGGGTCGGTATTTATATCGGGACAAAACATCGCATCCGAGAGAAGTAAAGAATTATTACTATTACAACAAGTTTCAGGAGCTCTTCAATACTTTAAAGAAGATATCCAGCGTGCGGGCTACGATGGAGGGACAGGTGTATCTCTAAAATTATCAGGCTCCACCGATACTTTATATATTTCTCCTGATTCAAAAACGGTTGCATATGCTTACACTCATCAATCAGAGATTCGAAATGTCGCTTTTGTATTTGATTCAGGCTTGGTCAAGGTGTGTGATAGCCCCTCCAGTATCGTAAAAACAGTATCAGCGGCGATTAGTGGGTGCTCTTCTATCTTTGAGCCGAATCAAATTAGAATCGTTGATTTTCATGCGAATCAGTCAAGTATTGAATCTCAAGGGGTTAGTTCAGGTATTACAACCATTATGATTTCTGCTGAATTAGTAGGAGATACGTCCGTTAATTATTCATCAAGTGTGATTGTAAAAAATAGGAATTGGCGATGAATAAAAATCAACAAGGTGCGGTTGTTTTACTTACAACAAGTGTATTACTAGTTACTGCGTTAATGTTGACTTTTGGTAGTTATCGCTCTGTTTTTTATCAAATAAAAAGATCTCAGAATGAAGTAGAAGCGCGCAAGCAACATTGGGAAGCAGAGGGAGGTCTAGAGTGTGGGTTTACATATATTGTTAATCAAAAATTGCAATCAATACCCAATAATTTAGCGACAGTTTGTAACTCGTATAGTTTTTCTTCCTTAAATGCTGACTTTACAAACCCTGAAATTTTGCTTTCTCAAGTTGGTCATAGCAGTGTTAATAAAAAAATAATCTTTTCATCTTCAGTTGGTTATGGAGCTATGAAGTCGACTTCTGATGTTATTTCTTTTGGCTCAGCACTTTTTTCACCACCAGACCCTGGTGAATTTGACTCGGCTGCTGAAGCTTATGAGTGTATCGGGGCAGTGGTTAAATATAGGTTTATTGCGACTGGTATTACCAATCATGGCGTAAGTAGTTCTATTGAATCTCCAGGAGCCGGGCATGATCCCACTAAGGATTGTAAGCCTTCTCATAAGACATCGACAGCTGTTAAATCAGGGATATGGGAGAACTCCTTTGGAGTGATAAGTTCTCATAATGTTGGGTTAGATATTCAGCGAGATGACACTATCGACCCTTTTAAAGATTTTTTCGGAGTCGATAAAAGTAAGTGGCAAGAGGTTCGTGATGATGTAGATAACGAATTTATTAAAGTTTCAATGCCTTCTAGTAGTGTTGATTGCTATAGCCAATTTTCTGATTCAATAGTGAATGGACAGCCCAATAAAGTTTGGATTGATGGCTCTTGCCAACTAGCGCCAGTTGATGTGACGAATATTGTAAATTTACAGGCTGCACACCCGGGAACCGATTTGTTTTTACTTGTTCATGACGGTGTTTTTGGGGTCACTGGTTCTGGCGATATTAGCGGTGTATTTTTTCATTTTAATAATACTTACTCTCCCACTCCTTCTCAATGGGACTCGATGACGGAAGTGAAACCTTTTGTAAATTCAGTATTTAGTGACCTAATTAATACTATGTATGGTTCTTCAAGTACTCTTACGCCATACCATGCAACTTATGCGCAAGCTGGCGCATTCAGTTTCACGGGGGGACAATTTTTTGATACAGAAGGGCAAATGGCGCTATTTAATAACTCTCTGAATTTTTCATTCAATTCAGATGTTATTGATGAGTTCGAATTTTCACCTAAGCCAAGATGGCAAAAAGGTTCATGGAATGATTTATAAGCAAAAAGGTTTTAGCCTAATTGAAGTACTCATTTCATTTTTATTGATCGGAGTCGGTTCGCTAGGGCTAATTAAGTTACAAACATATGTTGAGCAAAAGTCTGACTTTGCTATTCATAGTGTAGAAGCTTTGAATTTGGCTGAAAATAAGCTGGAATGGTTTAGAACTCGAGGCGCATCTGCCGCTTTATCGAGTATAACGCCTGCGGATTTTGCTACGGATATTGTTGATGGCATGGATCACTCGCATTTTAAATATCAACTTGATTGGACAGTGACGAACAGTTTATCCGGAGCGCTGAAGACCGTTCAGATAACAAGCTCATGGGAAGACCGGTTTGGTAATAATCAAGCGATCGAATTACATACCATGATTTCTAAATACAGCGAGTTCGATTGATTGGGTTTATAACTTCAATGTCGTGATAGTTTGCTCTTCTCGGACATTCTTTATGTGCCAGTTAAAACTCTGTATATGGAATGGTATGTTTTGTGTTTTTATATTGTTGTGGTTGTATGGTATTTTTGCAAAATATGTCTCCATTTATGGAAAATCAGGTGGAATCTTGTGCTTTTTAACAACGACTTTAATAGAATATGTGCTGTACCAATAGGCCGTGGTCAAAACTTATATTAGGCCTAAACAAAACAACATCACATATGGAGTTACAATGAGTAACCAAGCCGTAAAAAAAGCACCATCGACTGAGAAGAACAGTGGTATGGACCGCTTTCTAAACTTCATTGAACGCGCCGGCAACAAAATTCCAGATCCAGCAATCCTGTTCTTCTGGGCTCTAGTTATTGTATGGGTAGCATCTGCACTTTTATCGAATCTTTCATTCGACTTAATCAACCCTCAAACGGGTGCTGCTCTTGAAGTAAACAACCTACTAACTGGTGAAGCGCTTGCTAGCTTCCTAGCGAATATGGTTACCACATTCACAGGCTTCGCACCTCTAGGCATCGTACTTGTTGCTATGCTAGGTGTTGGCGTTGCAGACTCTTCAGGCTTCATTACGACTGGCCTTAAGAAGATGCTTAACTTCACGCCAGCTAAGCTACTAACGCCGATGCTAATCTTGGTTGCTATCGTGTCTCACACAGCAGCTGATGCAGGTTACGTTCTAGTAATCCCTCTTGGCGGTATCATCTTCCACGCTGCGGGTCGTCACCCTCTAGCGGGTATTGCAGCAGCGTTTGCTGGTGTATCAGGTGGTTTCTCAGCGAACTTTATCCCTTCAGGTATTGATCCGCTACTAGCTGGTTTCACTCAAACAGCGGCAAACGTTCTTGACCCTGCATATGTGATCAACCCTCTAGCGAACATCTTCTTTACTGGTTTGTCTTCAATTCTAATTGTGGCAATTGGTTGGTACGTTACAGAGAAAATTATCGAGCCTCGTCTTGCTAATACGCCTGTAGATGAAGATGCAGAACAAGCACCTGATCTAGGTACGTTCACAGCCATTGAATCTAAAGCATTCAAATTCGCTGGTTGGGCAATGGTTGCCGGTATTGGTCTGCTTATCGCGGCTCTAATGCCTGAAAACTCAGCACTTCGTTCACCTGAAGGCGAATTAACGGCGTTCTCAGCACCAGTAATGAAGTCTATCGTTCCTCTGATCTTCATCCTGTTTATTATTCCGGGTATCGTCTACGGCCGTGTAGCGGGTACATTCAAGAATAGTAATGATGTTATCAAAGCAATGTCTGAGACGATGGCAACGATGGGCGCATACATTGTAATGTCGTTCTTCTGTGCTCAGTTCCTATCTGCATTCGCTCAATCAAACATCGGTACTATGCTGGCACTTTACGGTGCTGAAGGCTTGAAAGCGATGGACCTTCCAGGTGAAGCAACGGTTGTTGGTATGATTCTACTAACGGCTGCAGTTAACCTTCTTGTTGGTTCTGCTTCAGCTAAGTGGGCACTGATTGGTCCTATCCTAGTTCCAATGCTAATGGTTGTGGGTATCTCTCCTGAGCTATCTCAAGCGGCTTACCGTGTAGGTGACTCAGTGTCTAACATCATCTCTCCACTAATGGTGTTCTTCCCACTGGTTGTTGTTTACTGTCAGCGCTACGTTAAGTCGACAGGTATCGGTACTCTAGCTTCTCTAATGATGCCATTCTCGATTGCGATGTTAATCGGTTGGTCTATCTTCTTGCTAGCTTACTGGGCTCTTGGTATCCCACTAGGTATCCAAGCACCTTACACTTACACAATGTAAGATTGAACTAAGCAAAACTAAGCTTTATTCATTGCTAAGCCCGCACCGAAATGTGCGGGCTTTTTTTCGCTATTTTTCCCGTTTTTTATATCCAAGGTTTTTATATCCAAAACTTTCTATATCCAAAACTTTTTATATTCAAAATAAAGGCACTCAGCTTATACTCCGGATTACGGCTAATTGTTGGCCGGTAAATTTAGGAAATCCAAGCCACATGAAAATTCTGCTTTTAGTAGGGTTAATTGTTTTAAATGGTCTGTTTGCCATGTCTGAGATTGCATTGGTAGCAGCAAAAAATAGTCGGCTGAAACGCTTAGCCGAAAAACACCGCTCCGCTCAGGTTGCTCTTGATCTCAAAGAAAACCCAACCCGCTTCCTCTCTACAATCCAAATCGGTATCACGGTAATCGGCCTACTCAGCGGGATTGTGGGTGAGGCGACGCTATCGGCTCCACTAGCCGTTCAACTTGAACTGTGGGGACTAGACCCAACACAAGCGAACATCTTGTCTACTGCGGTTGTGGTGGTAGGTATTACTTATTTCGCTATCGTTGTCGGTGAGTTGGTACCAAAGCGTTTTGCTCAGTCTCAAGCTGAAAACATTGCTGTGTTAGTCGCGCTGCCAATCTTCTGGTTATCTAAAATCGCGACGCCGTTTGTGTTTGCGTTGTCGGCTTCAACGGAAGGTATTCTTAAGTTGATGGGCCGAGGCGGTGAAGAAGATAGCGTTACCGAAGATGATATCCATGCACTTGTGAAAGAGGGCTCAGAATCGGGTGTGATTGAACGCGGCGAACAAGAGATGATTCGTAATATCTTGCAGCTTGATGATCGTCTTGTGAGCTCATTGATGACTCCGCGTCGAGACATCGACTTTCTGGATGTCGACCAACCCGTTGAGCAGATATTAAAGAAACTGCGTTCATCAAAACACAGTGTGTTTCCATTGTGCCAAGATCACCTCAATAAAGTGGTGGGTACAGTGTCAGCCAAAGCCTTGCTGAATCAGGCGGGCAATCTAAGCATTCAAGTGATCATGGGGCTGTCTCGCTCGCCGATCTATGTTCCAGAATCGATGAAAGCTCTGCGTCTACTTGGCTACTTTAAAGAGTCGGGCACCGAGATGGCATTCATTGTCGACGAGTATGGCGATGTTCAAGGTCTTGTGACTCATTACGATATTCTTGAGGCGATTGCTGGCGAGCTATCGAATAATCCGAACGATCTTTGGACCGAGCAAGTGGAAGACGGTTTGTTGGTGGATGGATTGATTCCTATCAGTGAACTGAAGAACCGTTTAGAGCTATCGGATTTTGAGGGCGAAAGCGAGAGCTTCCAAACGCTGAATGGCCTTGTGACATGGTTAATAGGGCGCTTACCGGATGCAGGCGAAGTTGTTCAATACCAGCAGTGGCAGTTTGAAATTATCTCTGTTGAGAACAATCGCATTGTGAGTATCAAAGCGACGCCAATAGCCGATGACATAGAAGACGCTAATAGCTAACAGTTCGACCAACCAGCAAGCGGCAATGGTTCATTGTCTGTTGTTGTCTATTACCTCTTTATTGTTCTTTATCTCTAAGATTAGGTATGCTTCACCGCATACCTATTTTCGTTTTTATCCTTTGTTTCTGGAGTTCCCTTTGTCAGACCATCAATTCACCCCTCAAGATGAAATCTTCATGCGACGCGCCATTGAGGTAGCTAAGCAAGCAGAGAGCGAGGGAGAGGTTCCAGTGGGTGCGGTATTAGTGAAAGATGGGCAGATTATCTCTGAAGGATGGAACCGTTCGATTGGCAGCCACGATGCTACGGCACACGCAGAAATTGAAACCTTGCGTAAAGCCGGTCAAACCTTAGAAAACTATCGGCTACTCGATACCACTTTATACGTTACGCTAGAGCCTTGCCCAATGTGCGCAGGTGCCTTGCTACACAGCCGAGTAAAGCGCATTGTGTTTGGTGCTCCAGACTTAAAAGCAGGCGCTGCAGGTACAGTGTTGAATTTGTTTGAAAGCCAGGCCTCATACCACTATGCCGACGTTGAACATGGTTTGTTAGAGGAAGAGTGCCGTGAGCAATTACAAGCGTTTTTCAAGCGTCGTAGAAAAGAGATAAAAGAGAAGCGAAAGCAAGAACGTCTGTTGGAAGAGCAGCGTTTAGAAGCAGAGATGAAGGCTGGCAATAAGAAATAGCAGCGTACTTTCGGCACTCTCTATCGCAAGAGTGCCAAGCAAACTGACTGAGTAACTACATTTACTCAGCAATCATCTGCATGAAAGCGCGATTGCGCCAAATGATCTTCTTCTTATTATTTGAAAGCATACGCTTACGACGGTTTGCAGCAACGGTCTTATCAAGGCGTTTCGATTTCAGTTTCTTCATCATTTCAATGATTTCCTATTTGTCGTCTGACTTTTTAGTTTGGACTAACGATTTAATTATAGTGTTATTCGTTTGTTTGGCCTGTCGCACGCTTGGCTTAAATAGAAGAGCAGTTCTAGTCTAAAGCCAGCATTGCAGTGCAACAGAGCATAATCTTGATTGTGGTGTGCCGTTATAAGGTTCGATTGTTACTGCAATATGACACTCTAGATCTCATCATCATTTTCTTGCCTGCTTCCCTTATCCCTTAGTGACGAAAGAAGAGTCGAAAAAAGACAATAAAAAAGAGCAATGCTAGATGGCATTGCTCTTTTGGGTTTTACTGTGAAGGCTCAGAACTGCTTACTGTCGACTGAGCTGCGCTGATACTCGATTCAGCACCTGAGGTTTCTAAAGGTGGGATCACCACCAAACCTTCAAGGGTCGCTTCTTGTTCTTTATTGCGCTTATTTACATGGCCAATAATGCTTTGGTAATAACGGCGAATGTTTTCAACGTAGTTTCTCGCTTCATCACCACGCGCATACCCATATCGAGTTTGGCTGTAGTACTTCTTCTGTCTTAACAGAGGCAATCTGTCTTTCACATCGCCCCAAGCATCAGGATCTCCTCCTTGTGCCTTCGTGAGGCGACGCGCGTCCATCATGTGCCCGTAACCGACATTGTATGAAGCAAGTGCAAACCAGATCTTTTCGTGTTGAGTGATTGAATCTGGTACTCGGTTCACGATACGACGCAGGTACTCAACACCGCCTTGTACCGACTGGTTCGGGTCGAGACGGTTGGTTACCCCAACACTCTTCGCGGTGGGCAGTGTCAACATCATCATGCCACGAACCCCCGTTGGTGAGCGCGCAACAGGGTTCCAGTGTGATTCTTGGTAGGCCAAAGCGGCAATCAAGCGCCAATCAAATTCTTGAGAGTACCTTTGAAATAGCGGCGACCATTTTGGCAACTTGCTGTCCAGTGCGCGGATAAAGGCACGAGTATCAACGTAGTCAAAAGTGCCGATGTGGCCGATGTATTTCTCTTCTAGTGAAGCCAGTTCACCAGACTGTTTTAGGTTACCGAAGAACTCAATCAACAGAGCATAAAGGCTTTCATCTTCAGACTTCTGCAAATACCAAGAGATAGGTTGGTCTTCTGTCAGTTCAAAAGCCAAAGCTACGTCTGGGTATAAACGTTGTGCCAGTGACAGCTCAATTGAGTCCGCAACCGTAAATAAGCGCTCGCCAGTCGATACTTCTTTGAGCAGGTCGTTGATATCAGCATTGCCGACCGCATCATAGATAAAGTCATCGTGTGTTTTCTGCAGCTGCTTTAGTGTTGGCTCAAAGTGTGAGTCTTTCACCACAACCAAAGATGGCGTTAATGTGTCAGTAGACGCCGCCTCTTCTGATTCAGTTTGTGCTTTAACAAAGTCAACCTGACGCTCATTCTCAAAATTGATCAATTGCTCAAGGTTTCTTGGGCGCCATTGGCCCTTTTTGTACACGACCTGTTGGCTTACATAGTAATAAGCAGGCGCGGCGCGGTAAGCGCGTGTCAGTTTGTTATTTTGCGTTAAGCCGGTCGCGATAAGGTCGATCTCGCCTTTCTTCAACGCAGGGAATAAGCCTGACAAACGGTAAGCGGGTTTAACCTCAAGCTTTACACCAAGCTCCTGCGCAAATTCACGAGCTAATTCGTAATCTAAGCCGGCAGGGCCATCAGGACCGATGTAATAAGAGAGTTGGTTATTTAGGGTGCCGACACGAAGAACGCCACGATCTCGTATCTGCTCAAGGACACTTTTAGGTTCAGATTCAATCTGACATCCAGCCAACCCAAATAGGGCGATGGTGAGCAGAAGGAACTTAGACGAAAAGATGAGCGTAAATTTAGGCATCAAAATGAAATCTCGAAAAGTGGAAGCCCCTTTATACCAAACCCCGCAAGGCTGGCAAAGCAGGTTTAATTAAACAGTTGTAAAAGTGGTGATAAATGCAGCAAAAGTACCATTTACGGAGAAAGATAAAAAAAATCACGCAAACGGTTGCTTTTGGTGTTACGTCACAAAAAGAAATGCTTTATAATGCGCTCGCATTGAAGAGGTGGGATCGGCATAGGTTTTTAAACCTTCGGGAATAGCTTCGAAGAAAACAGTTAGGTTTTTCCTTTAACCCACTGAATTTATTCCAATACTACCTTAATCAACTGCATAAGAGACGTAAGCACATGAGAATTTTGCGTGGCTCCCCAGCTCTATCTGAGTTTCGTGTTAACAAGCTTTTAGAGCTTTGTCGTGAATTAAGCTTACCTGTAACAGGTATTTACGCTGAGTTTGCCCACTTTGCTGATCTAACGGCAGACCTAGATGAGTCTGAAGTTGAGAAGCTAGAAAAGCTACTGACTTACGGTCCAACGATTGAAGAGCATGAACCTGAAGGTTTACTGCTGCTTGCAACGCCACGCCCAGGCACTATCTCGCCTTGGTCTTCAAAATCAACAGATATCGCACACAACTGCGGACTGGCTAAAGTGTCACGTCTAGAGCGCGGTACTGCTTTCTACATTGAAACCTCTGCTGAACTTTCTGAACTTCAACTTGTTGAGCTGAAAGCAATCCTGCACGACCGTATGATGGAAGTGGTTTTCACTGACTTCGAATCAGCGGCGGCACTATTTACCGTTGCTGAGCCTGCTCCTTATGCGGAAGTTGACCTACTAACTGGTGGACGTAAAGCGCTTGAAAAAGCAAACGTTACCCTAGGTCTTGCACTTGCAGAAGATGAGATTGATTACCTTCTTGAAAGCTTCACTGAGAAGCTAGGTCGTAACCCGACGGACATCGAGCTAATGATGTTTGCACAAGCGAACTCAGAGCACTGTCGTCATAAGATCTTTAACGCTGATTGGACTATCGATGGCGTTAAGCAAGAAAAATCATTGTTCAAGATGATTAAGAACACCTTTGAAACGACACCAGAACATGTTCTGTCTGCTTATAAAGATAACGCAGCGGTAATGACAGGTTCTGAAGTTGGTCGTTTCTTCCCAGATCCAGAAACTCGCCAGTACAGCTACCACCAAGAAAAAACACACATCTTGATGAAAGTTGAAACGCACAACCACCCAACGGCAATCTCACCGTGGCCAGGCGCATCGACAGGTTCAGGCGGTGAAATCCGTGATGAAGGCGCAACCGGTATTGGTGGTAAGCCAAAAGCGGGTCTTGTTGCTTTCTCTGTATCTAACCTGAAGATTCCAAACTTCGTTCAACCTTGGGAAACTGACTTTGGTAAGCCAAGCCGTATCGTTACTGCTCTGGATATCATGCTTGAAGGTCCTCTTGGTGGCGCGGCATTCAACAACGAATTTGGTCGTCCAAACCTACTTGGCTACTTCCGTACTTACGAAGAGAAAGTAAACTCTCACGCAGGTGAAGAAGTGCGTGGTTACCACAAACCAATCATGCTAGCTGGTGGTCTTGGCAACATCCGTGATGAGCACGTTCAGAAGAAAGAGATCCCGGTAGGTGCAAGCCTAATCGTTCTAGGTGGTCCTGCGATGAACATCGGCCTTGGCGGCGGTGCGGCATCTTCAATGGATTCTGGTTCTTCTTCTGAAGATCTTGATTTCGCTTCTGTACAACGTGAAAACCCAGAGATGGAGCGTCGTTGTCAGGAAGTTATCGACCGTTGTTGGCAGCTTGGTGATGCGAACCCAATCGCATTTATCCACGATGTGGGCGCGGGCGGTATCTCGAATGCTCTTCCTGAGCTAGTCGACGATGGCGAGCGTGGCGGTATCTTTAATCTACGTGACGTGCCAAACGATGAGCCGGGCATGAGCCCACTTGAGATCTGGTGTAACGAATCTCAAGAGCGTTATGTAATGGCGGTTGCTGATAAAGACATGGCAACGTTCGACGCGATTTGTAAGCGTGAACGTGCACCGTACGCAGTGGTTGGTAAAGCAACTGAAGAACGTGATCTGAAATTAGAAGATTCACACTTCGACAACACGCCAATCGACATGCCAATGGACATCCTATTAGGTAAAACACCTAAGATGCACCGTGACGCGAAAACGCTAAAAGCTAACAACCCTGCGATTGACCGTTCTGGCATCGAGATGAACGAAGCGGTTGACCGTGTTCTTCGCTTGCCAACAGTCGCTGAGAAAACATTCCTTATCACCATCGGTGACCGCTCGGTAACAGGCCTTGTAGCTCGTGACCAAATGGTTGGTCCATGGCAGGTTCCTGTTGCTAACTGCGCAGTAACAGCGGCAAGCTACGACTCTTACCACGGTGAGGCTATGTCTCTTGGTGAGCGTACGCCAGTGGCACTTCTAGACTTCGGCGCATCGGCTCGTCTAGCGGTTGGTGAAGCAATTACTAACATCGCAGCGACCAACATCGGCGATATCAAACACATTAAACTGTCGGCTAACTGGATGTCTCCAGCAGGTCACCCAGGTGAAGATGCAGGTCTTTACGAAGCGGTTAAAGCGGTTGGTGAAGAACTATGTCCAGCTCTGGGTCTAACTATTCCAGTGGGTAAAGACTCAATGTCGATGAAGACTAAGTGGGAAGAGAATGGCGAGCAGAAAGAAGTAACGTCTCCGCTATCTCTTGTTATCACTGCGTTTGCACGTGTTGAAGATGTTCGTAAGACGATTACTCCTCAGCTTCGCACCCCTGATAACCTTGAAGGACTAGGTAATACAAGCCTAGTTCTTATCGACCTAGGTAACGGCAAAAACCGTATGGGTGCAACAGCACTTGCACAGGTTTACAAGCAGCTTGGTGACAAGCCAGCAGACGTAGACAACGCAGCGCAACTAAAAGGTTTCTACGAAGGCGTTCAAGCACTTGTAGCGAACGACCAAGTTGTCGCTTACCACGATAAAGGCGATGGTGGTCTATTCGTAACGCTAGCAGAAATGGCATTCGCAGGTCACTGTGGTGTTAATGCAAACATTGAAGCGTTAGGTGAAGACACGCTAGCAGCACTGTTCAACGAAGAGCTAGGTGCGGTAATCCAAGTTCGTAACGACGACCTAGACGCAGTACTTTCTACTCTTGCAGCTAACGGTCTAGAAGCATGTTCTCATGTGATTGGCAGCGTTGTTGGTGAAGGGGAAGCTTCTGATGAGCTAGTGATTAAGTCAGGCGCAGACGTTGTAATCCAACGTAACCGTACTGAACTACGTACTATCTGGGCTGAGACGACGCACAAGATGCAAGGTCTACGTGATAACCCAATCTGTGCAGACCAAGAACACGAAGCGAAGAAAGACAATTCAGACCCAGGTCTGAACGTAAAACTAAGCTTTGACGTAAACGAAGACATTGCTGCACCGTTCATCAACACTGGCGCTAAGCCTAAGATGGCGATTCTACGTGAGCAGGGTGTTAACTCTCACGTTGAAATGGCAGCAGCATTCGACCGTGCAGGCTTCGAAGCAACTGATATTCACATGAGCGACATCCTTACGGGTCAAGCAGTTCTAGAAGAGTACAACGGCCTTGTGGCTTGTGGTGGCTTCTCTTACGGTGACGTACTAGGCGCTGGTGAAGGTTGGGCTAAGTCGGTTTTGTTTAATGACTCTACTCGTGAGCAATTTGAAAACTTCTTCAAGCGTGAAGATACCTTCTCTCTAGGTGTGTGTAACGGTTGTCAGATGTTGTCTAACCTACGTGAACTTATCCCTGGTGCAGAGTACTGGCCACGTTTCGTTCGCAACGAATCTGAGCGCTTTGAAGCACGTTTCAGCCTAGTAGAAGTTCAGAAGTCAGATTCTGTATTCTTCAACGGCATGGAAGGTTCTCGTATGCCAATCGCTGTTTCTCACGGTGAAGGCCGCGTAGAAGTACGTGATAACGACCACCTAAACGCGATTGAAAACTCAGGTACGGTTGCTCTACGTTACGTTGATAACAACGGTAACCAAACGCAGCAATACCCGAATAACCCGAATGGTTCGCCAAACGCTATCACAGGTTTAACAACGACTGACGGCCGCGTGACAATTATGATGCCTCACCCAGAGCGTGTATTCCGTACGGTTGCAAACTCTTGGTCTCCGGAAGGTTGGGGCGAGAATGGCGCTTGGATGCGTATGTTCCAAAACGCACGTAAGAACGTGGGTTAATTGAAAACGATTTAAACAGTGTTATCGGGACAATAACCACAAGCGCAGATCGAAAGGTCTGCGCTTTTTTTGGTGGTGAGTGTGGTGTAGGGATCACCGTATAGTGGATGTGTGTATAACAAACTTTTGGACAGAAATGAGTTTTGGAAAATCAAACATTAGCAAATGACTAATAACTTCAGGTATGACAAATAACTAAACCTGATAGAAAAACTGCCACCAAAGAGCAAAAGACAAGACCTGACCCTATTGTTTTTTGTACGCAAAAAAACAGCAGTCAGTGATAGGGTTTAATCGCCAAATAAATTCTACGCAAACTACCATTTTCATGCCGGGCTAAATGACATGGTTCAGCATGCACTCCCAAGGGCCTCAAAGGGAAGATTGAGCACCTTCTGCCCATTTGGTCAGCTTTAAATCGTCCAAAATAAGCAGCACGCAAGGCACAACAATTGACGCTAGTAACGTAGCCGAGACTAAGCCAAACGCAATACTGGCAATTAACGGGATCAGAAATTGCGCTTGCGTACTGGTTTCGGTTAACAGTGGAAGCAATCCTGCAAATGTGGTTAACGAGGTGATAAATATCGCTCTAAATCGGTCACGTACCGCCTCTCGACAAGCGTCTATCAAGCGCTCGCCTTGGGCGATATTCTTCTTAATAAAATTGACCAACAGAATGTTATCGTTAACGACGATACCCGCTAAGGTAGCAAAGCCAACCAAGCTTGGAATAGTCAAATCGAACCCCATGCCCGAGTGCCCCCATACCACACCAATCCAGCCCATAGGGATTGCCAGCAGCACAGCAATCGGTTGAGTGTAGCTTTGTAACAGGAACACTAAAATAAGATAAATCCCCACCACGCCAAGAGCAAAGAAGGTCGCCAGCGAGGAGCCCGTATCTGAGCTTTCTTTATCCTGACCTTGCGAGGTGAAGGTGATGTCTGGGAATTTGTGTTGAGTTTGCGAGACAAATTCGCTATTGAACTGCAGCATGATTTCACGCGCATTGGCAACCCGCGTATCGATATTGCCTTGCACAACCACAGCGTTCATCCCATTAATGCGGTGAATTCGCGAGAAGGCTTGTTTTCTGTCAAACGTCGCAACACTTGATAATGGAACTAGGGTTCCATTGCCTGCCGTCACCATCAAGTTATTCAACTCATACAGGCTAGCTTGGTGCGTAAACTCATCCAGTCTCACACTAATATCCACCAGCTCGCCTTGTTGGAAAACCGTCAGATCAGTACTGCCTTTTACCGCGCTGCGCAGCGTTTGAGCAATGTTGGAAGCATTAACTCCCATCACGCCAGCTTCATCTTTAAGGTTAACGTGAAATTCGGTTCTGCCCTCACGCAGATCGGTGGAGAGGTTATAGACACCGTCAAATCCCTTCAACCATTTCACCAGCGAGCGGCTGACTTGATTGAGCTCTTGTAACGACTCACCCTGAACCCGAATATCAATGCCATTGCCAGCAATGCCCCGTTCTTTATCGGTAAACTTGAGTGAAACCACATCCGCCGTAGGGCCTACTTTTTGTTTCCAATCTTGGATCAGATCTTTAATGCTCTGCTGCCTAAATTGCGCTGGCAATAGATCGGCACTGACGGTTGCCATATGCGGCCCCGACTCATTAGCATCAGCATTTGAGTTGAACATGATCGTGGTGCTCGCGACCAAAGGTTTTGAGCTTGGGTATTTCTCTGCGTATTCTTGGTTGAGTTCATCAAGCGCGTTTGAAACCTTCTCCACCACCGCCTCTGTCTGGCTCAGTAAACTGCCTTGAGGGAGCAAGATACGCGCCTGCAGCACATCACTTTCCAAGGCAGGCATGGCTTTGAATTTCAGCCAACCTGACGAAATGGAAGCGGTTGAAATCATCACCACCATCACCAATATCCCTACTGAAAGATAAGGTGCATTCATCGCCTTGACACTCACTGGCACAAAGAATCTGTCTCTGATGTTTTCAAAACCGGCAATGAACTTGTCCCGTATAGGATTAGAGCGAGATTCAGTATGGCTATGTGCCAAATGAGACGGCAAGATCAAGAAAGCTTCTATCAGACTAACAAGCAAGGTAATCAATAACACGATGGGAATATAGCGTAGTACTTCGCCCATCTTGCCTGTGAGAAACATCAGCGGCCCTATCACCATGATGGTGGTAGCAAACGATGCAATCACACCTGGGAAGACTTGTTTGGTACCTTCAACTGCAGCGTCAAACGCGGGTAGCCCTTGTTGCCTCTTGGCAGCGATGTTTTCTGCAATGATCAACGAGTCGTCCATTAGCAGACCAATCGCGACAATCAGCCCGACCAGCGTCATCATATTCAGGGTATAACCGAGAAGTTGTATCGCAAAAATGGCGCCAAGGAATGAAACCGGCAGCCCCATGGTGACCCAAAAGCTAAAGCGAATATTAAAAAACGCCCACAACATCAAAAATGCCAGTGCTAATCCCTGTGCGCCATTGCTGGTGAGGATTCTCAGACGCTCAATAATATTGGTGCTGGAATCTTGGGTGATGGTTAAAGCGACGCCTTCAGGGGCTCTCGCCTGTTCTTTTTCAACGATGCTGACGATCGCATCTTTGACCGTTAAGGTATCTTGAAATTGCGTTTTGGACACCTGAAGCAAAGCGGCACGCTGACCATTGAACAGGATTTGATTTTCATCGCTAGTGAACTTCTGCTGAATAACGGCAACATCACCGAGGCGAACCTGAGTCCCCGTCTCACTGGATTTAATCACGATATTTTCGAAGTCTCTGACGTTGCTGCCTAAGTGGTCGAAGCGGACGCTGATCTCTTCCAAGTCATTACTAAATACGCCAGCAGGAGTGCTGATACTTTGCTGTTGTACTAGATTGGACAAGTCGGACACACTCAGGCCGTACTGCTGCAACTTCCACTGCGATACGCGAATTTCTATTTCTTGATCCGCAAAACCGCTCACGGTCACCTGAGCGATCAATGGGCTCTCTTTTAACTTGTGCTTAATTTGTTGGGCATAGAGATATAAGTCCCTATCTGACATATTGCCGGTAATCGCGACACTGGCCACCGTTGCCACTCGGTCCAGTTTCGACACCGTGATCTGCTCAACTCGATCCGGAAAATCACTGATGGCGTTAACCTGCTGTTGAATATCGCTGGTTAAAGTGTCAATGTCTTCATCATCGCCGATTTCCACATTGGCGATGACCAAACTCTCTCGGGCATCACAGCTTAACTCTTTAATTCCACTCAGCTTATCGAGAGAATCTTCCAACGGGTAACACACTTCTTCCATCATCTCAAAAGGTGACGCGCCCGGATAAACGATCCGAACCTCAATATTTTTGGTCGGCGTCAACGGAAAAGTGTCTTTCTGCAGTTTGGGCAAGGCAAAAGCCCCTAACAGCAGTACCGCCATCATCAGGACATTGGCGCCAGTGGTGTGCCGAGCAAAAAAAGCGATCATAATTTGCCCTCTTTCTGAATCGCGTTTAGGGTTTTAAATCCGCTCTGCGTATCCAACCAAAGGCCGATTTTCTCATCCGGTTGCGGTTGTAAAGCCATCCCCTCAACGGCGGGTGAAAGTTTACTTAGCACAACCACATCACCGAATTCCACGCCAGATTTGATCACCGCAACCTGCCCTTGGACGAAATCTATCCTGACAGGTTTGCTTTTCAGTTTACCTTCAGAGACAGTGTAAACTTTACCATCATGGATGGCGTTTATCGGTAGCAAGACTTGTTGCTCCATCATTGGTGCTTTAATCGTGACTTTAACGAAAGTCCCACGAATAAGTGGTGGCTTCTCCCCGGGAATGGCTTGCTGATAGGGCTGATTTACTTGTGCAACCAGGCTTTGGCTTTGAGTCTGAGCATCGATTTCACCGCCGGAGCGGCTGATCTCGGCAGGCCAAGTAATTACTTTATCGCCTGCTTGGAGCTCGACTGTCGCGCTCAAGTTGCTATGAACATCTTCGTCAAGCGAGTCAAAGCGATTGGAATTTCTTAGCGGACGCATTTTACCAAGCGGAAACTGCGCGCGAACCTCAACGGCATCGATGTCATCCGCTTTGAGCAGCAATTCCCCCTTGTTGACATACTCGGCGAGTCCAACCAAGGTTTCGACAATGCGAATATCAAATGGGGCTTTAATTACGGTTTGTTCGAGATCTCGGTTTGCAAGTGCTAGTTCCGTTTGCAAAACCTTTTGCTGCGCTTGATTAATTGCCAGTTGGTTTTTCTGTGTCTGGAGCTGTTGCTGGCTGCTGAGCAAGTCTTTGGTCGCGCGGTCTTTCTCTGTTTTGGAGATATGCCCGGTTTCACTCAATTTGATTGAGCGGGCATATTCTGACTGTTGTACCTCAAACTCTTTCTCTGCAATCTTGAGCGAATCGATAATGGTCTGATTCGTTAGCATTAGCACTTCAAGCTCAGCTTGCAAACGGGCAATAGTAAGTTGATAAGCGGTGGGGTCAATTCTAAGGAGTTCGCTGTCTTTGCGGATAATAGCGCCCGTTTTGTATTGCTCAGAAACCCACACAACCGCGCCGTCAAGTTCAGACTGTGCCTGCCAGTCTTGAACAGACTCGGTATGTCCATATCCGATGGCAGAAGGTTGGATATTTCGCGGCTCGACTTTCAACACCCGAACCACCTTTTTAGCAGCCGTATTACTCGCATTAGGCGGTTCAGCCTTCATCCCTGGTGCGATCACCAATAACGCGATGCCCAACAAAACAGGAGGAACAAACAGAGCCCTTTGTAACCAGCTATACCTAGTCATAGCGATTCCCTTACTATATATTAGCTTTTCCTTAAGCAAAAGGTAGCACACCAACATAAGCGGATTTGCTTCCTTGATCTCAAAATAAGTCAGGCCTCACAAATGGAGGCCTGATTGAATTGAGCTACTGATTGTTTTTGCCTTTGCCCATGGTATTTTTGGGGTTCACCATGCCTTGATGAGCATTAAACTCTTGTTGAGAGATAGCGCGATCCGCGTTGCTATCTAACGAAGCAAAACTGTGGCTTTGATTGATATTTTTCAACGTACGTCCCTCTTCTGCTCGCTGGGCAATACGTTCTGAGCGTGCTTGATTGAACTCGGCTTCGGTTATCTTGCCATCACCATCGAGATCAAACTGTGAAAATACTGGGCGTGACATATTGTTATTCATGCCTTTATTCATTCCACCAGCCATTGCTCCGAAGGCAATAACGATACCGAGTAACGCGATTATCGTGCTTTTGATTTTCATGACGTTTTCCTTCTCTTTGTTTCACTACTTAAGAATATACTAATGTAAGTAAGATAACGTCATGTGATGTAAAGGTATGTAAAGATGGCTAAGTAGATATCGATTTATGTTCTTATCGGTTTGTAAGCGCAGCGCAACAGAAATTATGAAACTTCTGCCGCTAGTACTCTGGTAAGAGTACAGGCATAGCTATGTCCAAATGGTTTTCAAATTATCCCAAACTTTCAGCCACCGAAACCGAAAAGCCAATGATATAAAATCCCTAGTTTCGAAAAATATGGCGATTTTTAGACATTCAGAGTGTTTTCGAACTTTTGCCCAGCAGTTTGCCTTGCAAATATCCAACAGACAAGGGATTACTTTTAGTAGGGCAAATACATGTTAACATTCTGTTAACTCTGACTTGATGTATGGAATCCACTCCCTCCTTTGCCAATCTACACTTAGCAAAGTGAGACCCTAAACGAGGATTCCAATATGCTGACTAAGAATGTTATCGCTATCGACCTAGCAAAAAATGTGCTTCAAGCCTGCCATATCAGTGTTCATGGTGAATTGCTTTCCAACAAACCGCTAAGCCGACAAAAAATGAAGGAATTTCTTGCTAAGGCAAAACCTTCTATTGTCGCCATGGAAGGTTGTTGTGGTTGTCATTATTGGGGACAGTTAGCTGAAAGATTTGGACATGAAGTACGGATCATCAATCCCAAAAAAGTAAAAGGATACCTTGAAGGTCATAAAACTGATCACAACGACGCTCTGGCCATTGCTAATGCCGCGATACAAATAGGTATCAAATGCAGTCGCCCAAAATCGCTTGAACAACAATCTATGCAATCTTTAGAGAGTAGTCGTCGTTTCTTATCTCGCAGTGTTGTTTCTTTAGGACAGCACATTAGAGGAACAATTTTAGGATACGGTGTTGCTAATCCAAAAGGTGAAAAAGGTTTGAAGGCTTCTGTTCAAACTGTTTTAGATGGAGAGACAGAAATACCCGCTAATGTAGTGTCTGTTTTATCTATGCTGTGGGAGCAGTACAAACAGCTAAAATCGAAGCTCATAGCATTCGAAAAAGAAAAGAATGCGTTAACTCGCCAAATAGAGCCATGCCAGAGATTGATGGCAATCGAAGGAGTTGGCGAAGTTACAGCTGCAATGCTTTATACAACCCTTGGTGATGGAAAGCAGTTCAAGAACGGTAGACAAGCTTCTGCATTCGTTGGTCTCACTCCTAAACAACATAGTTCTGGTGGCAAAGTGTTCATGATCGGCATTGATAAGTGTGGTGGCGTCAAAGAGCTACGCTCTCTACTTTATCTCGGTGCCATGTCTTATGTTGGAAGGTTGCCTGAAATACCGATAACTCAAAAAGA
Source organism: Vibrio sp. 10N.222.52.C3 (assembly GCF_041474195.1). Taxonomy (NCBI): domain Bacteria; kingdom Pseudomonadati; phylum Pseudomonadota; class Gammaproteobacteria; order Vibrionales; family Vibrionaceae; genus Vibrio; species Vibrio sp. 10N.222.52.C3. Next base: position 25,294 of record NZ_JBFRTQ010000155.1, read on the forward strand.
TGCTTGGCTTAAAAAAATAATTGAACGTATTGGTTTTAAAAAGGCCTGTATTGCTCTTGCTAATAAAGTGGTTCGAACAGCATGGGCAATGCTTCGGAACGAAACAAAATATTCACCTATTTTAATGACAGCGTAAACCACTAAACACACAATACTAATTTGAAGTTTTACAAAATGATGATGCAAAAAAGGTAAGACCAACCTACTGAAAACCTGGCCATTCCTTCACGCTATTAAAAGCTGATAACTCGATGAGGACAGTAGGTGCGCAAACATCAAAGGCTAGAAGGTAGCGCCTTCAACAAGAAGCCGTATATACGACCGCATCTTAACTTTAATTGCTAAATCACTTTGTAAATACGTGGATTCCATATA
>NZ_JBFRTQ010000156.1:0-20963 GCF_041474195.1 Vibrio sp. 10N.222.52.C3
ATTCAGCGTACCACTACAGCACAATGAAGCTTTCAAAATGGCTTGAAAATTGGGATATGACGTCTTTGAAAATCAAAGCTCCCTTTTTGGAGATGGAATGGAAACCACAAGATGAAGATAAGGCAGCAGCATGGGATCTTTACATTGAGTTGATTACACGTGTTACAACTCAACCTATCAGTGATGACTCTGGTAGTGAAAAAGCAGCTCTAGATAGTGTCTATCAATTGTTCCCAATCACTAGGGATGTGATCAAGTCTAACGGTAGACATTGCATTCAGTTCACTAAAATTGCCGTCATAGTATTAAATCAGATCGTTAGACCTTTCACATCCAAATGGCATTCCATCACCTCTGCTAATGAAAACCTGACGGATGCAGAGAAGGCTTGTTTTAGAGATGAGCTCCAAGTACTTCAGGGTGAGCTAATTACCTACAGTAAGATGTTGGCCGACTTAGCGGATGTTGAAGACTTAAGCGATATTATTACAGTTTGAAATAGGTGAATAAATGATAAAAGCATTTCTGTCTCATTCGAGTAAAGATAAAGCTAGCTATGTTCGCAATGTTGCGAATTGGCTCGATAAAGAGCAAATTGTCTATGACGAATATACGTTTGAAGAAGGTGAGCGTTCTTTAGATGAGATTCTATTAGGTCTAGATAAGGCCGAACTGTTCGTACTCTTTATCTCAGAACACTCTCTAAACTCTGAATGGGTGAAAACTGAAATATCCGAAGCGAAACAACGCTTGGATACTCAAGCCCTGTCTAAGGTTTATCCAATCATTATTGATAGCTCGATAAAATTTGACGACCCTAGGATCCCAGATTGGTTGCGCACATACAACATGAAGCCAATCACTAGAGCACCAGTTGCAGCTCGCAGAATTCACACGAAACTTCGAGAGATCTGTTGGAAAAAACATCCTAAGTTTAAGTTGCGTGACAATTTTTTTGCTGGTCGAAATACTGAAACCGACCACTTTGAAGGCCGCCTTCTTGATTTTTTTAAAGATAAACCTCTCGCTATTTTTTGTTCTGGCTTCCCTGGCGTGGGGCGAAGAACCTTGCTTCACTATGTATTAAAGAAAACAGATGTTACTCAAGACCCTTTCAAGCCCGCTTCCATTGCTATTGACAGAGATGCGTCTATTGAAGAGTTTATTTTAAAGCTGAATGATTTTGGTCTAGTAGACTTTGGGTCAGAGCTCCTTAACATGACTGATAAATCATTAGACGATAAAATTGCAATAATTCATAAATTTATGGATGCAGCTCATGATGCTCGCGAGATATTCTATATTGTTGATTCGGGAGCTATTGCGAATTACAAGAAAGAGATAAGCGATTGGTTTAAAAAAGCTATACTTGAATACAAAGGAAAAAAACAGCCTGTCTTTTGTATAGCATCAAAATACAAGGTGATTTTTAAAAACCAACCTAGAAGCGACCTGTTTTTTTTCCTCGAACTATCAGAGCTTAGCGTTTCAGATAGGACCAATTACTTTAGTAAACTTTGCCAACACTATGAATTAGATATCACGAAAGACCAGTTCCAAGATGTTTGCAATGTACTTTCTGGCTACCCTGATCAAGTTAAGTACGCGGCAGATATGTTAGTGAATGATTCACAAATCAAGTTTGAAGATAAAATTGGTACGCTCGCTCAATATAACTCAGACAAAGCTTCAGTCTTACTTGCTAAACATGAGGACTGTGAGAAAACTTCAAACTTTATTCGGATGCTGTCTAGGTTTGAAGTCATATCGACAGAATTCGTCTTTTCTATAGTTGACGAAGAAACTTACTACCCTATTCTTGAAGATCTTGCTAGCCAACATATCGTAGAGTTAATCGGATTAGATAATGAAATTGTTCGTGTTAACGATATTGTAAGAGATTACATTGCCAGAAATAGAATCACGTTGGACCAAAGACTTCAAAAGTTAGTTTCAGAAAAAGTTGCCGCTACGGTAACAGACGATGATTTGTTCGAATTAGATTCCTCCGAAACAATTTTCGCTATCAAAGAATCTTTAAAACAAGGAATTCAAGTCGACGAGCGCTTTATGATTCCAACCCACTATCTTCGTTGCATGAAAGATCTGTATCACAACAGAGGTAGTCTCAAACGTATAATCGAGTTGGCCGATATAATTTTAGCTAAGCAAGATAATATCGATGAATCATCTCTACAAGATATACGGTATTACCTTTGTTTAGCCCTTGCTAAGACTAAGGATGAGAGGTTCATGAGAGAAGTTCAGCTTATTAAAGGCGATGAGCATTCTTTTCTTCTTGGCTTTTTCTATCGCCTCCAAGGTCGTTATGATGAGGCACTAAGCCGTTTCAACCCTATCAAAGAAAATCGATACGTAAGTTCTCGTACTAAAAGAGAAATCGTTCAAGTCTACGTTCAACTTGGTGAGTATGGAAAGGCGCTAAAATATGCCAAAGAGAACTATGAAAAAGAACGTGGTAATCAATTTCATACACAAGCTTATTTCAACAGCCTAATTAATTCAGAAGATGCAATCGTACATGAAAGAAAATTGCAGGAACTAATCGATAATTTGCGTTCTATTAATTCAGAACAATCCATTGAAATGGCGGATATTGCTGACGCACTGTTCCATGCAAAAATCAAACAAAACAAGAGCCGCAGTTTAGATTTGATAAAAGACTGTGTAGCTCGTTATCCAAATAACCACTATCCATTGTTAGGCTATTGTGACATTGCATTGATATTCTCTGATAAGTATGAGTTTAAAGAAGCTGTATCAGAACTTCAGAAGCTACGAGATAGCCAACTGTCACCAAGAACATTGAATCGCTATTTAGCTTTAGAGGCAGCCTTTTCTGGTAATGAAGACCAAGCCTTGGCATTCGTAAGAGCAGATTTAGGTCGCTACCCTGAAGACAGTCGCACAAAGTTTAATGAAGCTTTGATAGACCTTTCAAGACGCAACTTGTAGTTAAAATTTTTAACTTTCTTTAAAATTGAAGCCGAGCCCAATAACGGGGCTCGGCTTCTTTCTCCTTGATATGACCAAAAAGGAGGACTGGTTCATTCAACAAACAAGGTACTTCTTTGTTCCAATCGCAGTTACCTTAACAGCCTGCGTTACCTTTAGTTAAATAGTAGTAATGAATATAAAAACTCAGTCTAAAAGAACCATACTTTTCTAATACTATTTCTTTATGTTAGCTATCGCTCTAGCTATTCCAAGAAGGTGTGTCGAAGTCTTTACCTCTAACTCGGATTGAATACCTAACAGTGCAATCCCTGCTAAAATCTGTTGTGGCCTAACGACTTGACCCGTAGGCAGCTCCATCCGGTCATACAACATTTTGAACTGGTTCCAATCTTCACTAATGCTTAGTTCCCGACCTTTAGCCATTCTCATGAGCCTTTTACACTCAGGCGGAATTGGTTTTCCCTCATCCCAACCTGTGACAGTTCTCACAGATTTAAAACACAGTTCAGCAACCTCTTCCTTAGTCATTTGGCACTCTAATTCTCGAAAAATGTAATTCTTACTCATTTCGCGATACTTCAATGATAAAACCCCTAAATACAAGAGGTTGCATTGATTTTAGGATATATACACCATTAAACATAATCAGACAAAGTGCGCACTGTACGAAGGCGCACTAATTGACAAGTTTGCCTTATAAAAAGTTATTCATGAATTGCTAATGTATGGTTTTGCGAAAATGATCTTTGTCCAAAAGTTTGTTGCAAACGTGTCTACTATGTCTGTGATCACCGAGCGGTAATGTTATTGATTATCTAGGGCAAAAATTATTGGAGCCGAGAGCATCTCAAGCCGCCGCAGTACTACTTGGTTACCCTTACAGCGGACCCGATTACTGGAGAAGTGCTACAGGCAAAACACTGAAAGAGATTGAAGCGGAATCTATTTAGATAAATGCAGCGATCACTCGCTGTTTAAATTGGCCTAACCTCAGTTCATCAAATGCTAAAGTGAACCCTGCATTATTTGAATTCATCATATCTGAAGTTTCTCCCCAACTAAGTAAGCTTGGTTGGGGTCGATTAGATTGAACGCTTTCCGATACAGTGCTTGACTGCAGGCGTATTTCATCAACACCACTCGGTACGTTGTTATCTTGTTTAATGTACATGCAGCTATCAGGAATATCCTGCTCAATTCTTTCAGCAAACCCAATCAAACTTTCTTCGGCAAAGGTATACAACCACGCTTCTTGGTTGGGGGAATCATTGATTCTTAAAATTCGCCCAAGGACTTGTCTAAAATAGAGTTCCGTTTTTACCGAACTCATGTGGCAGCATACTTGAAGCCTAGGAATATCCGTTCCTTCACTTATCATCCCGACACTGACTATCCACTGAACTGTTGAGTGACGAAACGACTCTATTTCGTGTAACGGATTGTCATGGTGATAAGTCACGATGCACGCTGATTGATTAAAGTGCTCAACAAGTCGCTTTTGAATGTCTTTAGCGTGCTTAATAGAAGATGCAACCACTAAGCCTCCAGCATTTGGGGACTCTTGCCTTATCTGCGCTAGCTTTTGGCAACCACTATTTAATATGTAATTCATAGCGTCTTCATTGTGAATGACGCTTTGGTAAGACACATCAGATTGTTTAAGACAGTCAAGAATAGAGGCGAAGTGTTGATTGTCACTGCCAGCCTTAACACTCAGGTGTTCATTATCGATTAAAACAATTTTAGGGCGGCGGCATACTTCGTCTTCAACAGCCTGTTGCAAGCCGTATTGGTAATCGCAAACAACCTTGCCATCAGGATCAGAATACTCGGCCATGACAATCGGTAGCCGATCAGAACGCCAAGGAGTGCCCGACAGCGCCAAAGTATAATGAGCAAAGCCTTGGATCTTCGAGACAATTTCTAGCCCCCATGAGTTTGACCGCCCCTCGTCATCAAACGAACAATGGTGGATCTCATCAAATACCACTAGTACTCGATACTTACTGACGGTGCTCCAAAAGTTTTCATCCAAAAAACGGATGGATTGGTAGGTGTAAGAGCCCCCAAGGGAACCCAAACCTCCATTAAAGGAACATTCGAGCTTCCATGAAAAGGTCTTTTGCATCCCTTCTGCAACAGTCAGAGAGGGAGAGAAACACAGCACTAGGTCAATCATGCCTTGTTCAAATAACCGACTCGCGACCTCGGCGGCCATAACGGTTTTACCAGCACCTGGGGTCGCTTGGCAGAAGAAGTGTGAATGCTTGTTTGAAGTGAATTTCTCGATAGCTTGAGCTGCACACTCGGCTTGCCATGCTCTTAACATTGAGGAACCTTACTTTGGGCGACTTGCATCCAGTTGGTTAGTGCATTAATTCTGCCTAATAGCTTGGCTGAGCGTTCTCTTGCTGCATTAAATAGCGGCTGCATATCTTGCTTGTTGTTTGGGAAACGCGTTAACAACGATTGGTATTCCTCAATCTCGCCTAGAGTAATCGCCAGTTCGCCTTCATGCTGTTTCTTCTCTTGCTCTAATGCATTTAGAGAGTACTCCGAAGTTTGAACAGCTATTGAATCGACTTTAGTTTTCCTATTTCTAGCCACTCTAGGCTCAATTGTGAGCGCTTTGAATTCGTTAGTTTGATGGTAACGTTTGTCTCTACGAGCCCCAATAACAGAAAGCCAGCCTTTCTCCTCAAATGATAAAAGTTGCTTATAAACATACTTCCGCGCATCGTCCTTGCTCGAGAAGGCTGAAGCACTGTTTAGCAAAGCATCTCTAGCTTCTGTGACGGAGAAATTATCCATCCCTTTTTCAATCAATAGGTTAAACATGTGAGGGTTAATTCTGGTTACTTTCTTCATGTGACTCTTACAGGTAATAAAAACTTAGGATTGCTAAGTATACAAAAATCAGTAAAACTTAGACAATCTAAGTTATCTAAAGGTTGAAAAGAAATGTGTAAGTGCAAAAAGACAACCCAATCCCAGCGAGGCTCAAAGCTGCGCGTAAAAAAGCCAAGATCACCCAAAAAGATTTAGGGGTGAAAATTGGTATGGAGCAGAGTTCTGCTAGCGGTCGTATGAATCATTACGAGAAAGGCAGGCATGTACCTGATATTGGTACGCTTGAACGTATGGCTGAAGAGTTAGATGTGCCGCTAAACTACTTTTTCTGTAGGAGCGAATTGAGCGCTGAGTTAGCATGTGCAATTGATAAGATGAATGATGAAGAGAAGGCGGTGTTGTTGGAAAAGCTGAGAAGTTAGCTTTAACCTAATAGTTGCTTCATTGATAGGTTGTTAAATATCTGACCGACAAACTTTAATTCACCAGTCTCTGCATCAGGCACATATTCCTCATAGGATTCAATCTGCTTGATCGCTAAATCGTCAATTTCGACAGTAAAAGGGTTTGATACATCTATCCCAAAAATCGCTTCATAGCCTATTGCAAAGTCACCAACTCGAATAACTAGCTGTTTTGCTAATAATGCTGACTCTAATGCTGATGCAATGAGTTCTTTCAGCATTCCCACCATTCCATGACTGGCCGCCAATAACCTCATTGCAAGATCGACATCTGTTAGATCTATCTCAAAAGGCATAGGTACTGAGGTCTCCATCGCCTCTAATAAATCCATGTAACGATCCATTGATGCCTCATCTGTTATTTTGATGTATGGCAGCTCTCGTTTGACCATAATCCGTCTTTCCCACTGAGAGTCTTCCAATATCAACTTAGCGCTTGGGATACCGACAAAAACAATTGGCAACTGGCAATCATCACTGATCATCTTAAGACGATCCCTAATATTTTGCCTTGCGTTGTGTGTTGTACATTCAAACAGTTCCTGGCACTCTTCGATCACTATTAATTTTAAATCCGTTTGTTTAATACACGCACTGACATACGTCTCCAAACCAATATCCGACGCTTTAGCTTTACGGTTTTTATAAACACAGAGTTCTTTCGCTATCCAAAGCAAGGTCTCATGTAGAGTTGGTTTAACTCTAGTTATCAGCACTTCCTTGTCTGAAAGGTTGTTAGCAACATAGTACTTAATCAGAGCCGATTTTCCTGCGCCGGTACCACCTGTTAATAACATAGAAGGGACGAATGAACCAAATTTACGACGTCTGATTAACCAATCAAGACCCGCAAATACTTTTTCGACCTCGGGGTAGATAGTGAACGAATCATGATACTCCGATAATATCAAATCAATAGGAGGTGTAGGTATTGGTTGAAGCACTATCCATTCCTCTCTTTTTTACGCCGATTCCATCTAGCACGAAAGTCGTCAATTGGTTCCACCTTATTTACATTTGATACCTCTTCGTAAATACCTAAAGTAGAAATATTTGATTTGTTACTAGAACTATCACTGTTAACCCCAGTTAACTCCGCAGTTTTTTTTGTTCCACTCGCCTTTCGTGTTCTTTCCGGTAGGGACATTTCTCTTAGGTTCTCTTGCTCACTTTTGATGCGAGCATGTAAAGCCATTCTCGCTTTAGCCAACGATAACGCGTTGATCTCTCCCTTAATATAATCTCGGTGTGTTTTCACTAACCTTTGATGCTCACACAGGCTCAGGTTATCTGTATAACCATCAGAATTTTTACTTGGTACTTCTATATAACCTGATAGTTCTTCGAGATAAACATAGATAGTAGATAGATCATCGGGGTCAATTTTTATTTTCTTCTTCCGAGACTCTTTGGTCTGGGGGTATTGTTTTCTATATTGCTCTAGCGCTACAGAGTCATATTCTAAGTGTTTGTACTTAATGCCTTTGCTCGTTAGCGCTCCGATATGAAGAATCCCCATAATGACACTAAAAGATTTTTCTTTTTCCGCTAAAAGCTGCATTGGAGGCAGTACTTCAAAACTTTTCTGCCAATACAAGTTAGGTATACGAGTGTTTCTAGTATCTGGCTTAGCATTATGAACATCGACAATCCAACGATGCAGCTCTTCAACAAATACACTAAAGCGCATAACTGCGTCTTTTTCTGGTTTATAGTCTTCTTTTTCAAGCACATTAGAAAATGTTTTACCCGGAACCCAGCCAACCATACCTTGGATTATTTCACCAAACTTTCTCTCCACGAAAGGTTTTAACCATGGCTTTCTTACCTTGTTAAAGACAATATTTATCCCTGATTCAGTACAAGCATCCTCCAAGCTTTTGGACCAAAACTCTGCACCATTATCTACAACCAGATTTTCTATCTTTCCACTGCATGGCCATTCATTTTGAAATTCAATAGGTAACGATGAAATGTAGTCTTTTTTCTTAATGGAGTGGAGAATAGCTTTTGAAGCTGAGACATAGCTTGGAGCTTTGAAGCCTAAATGGAAACCAATGATACAACCACTAAAGACATCTACTAAGAGTGTGAGATAGGCTCTACCTAAGGGGATAAGTAAATCATCATGAAGTAATATTAAGTCTAAAGGGGTGTGATCGATCTCGACTCGCTCTAAGATTCGAGTAGGCATTTGTACTGATTGATAATAGTGATAAAGCTTGTCGGCATAGTACTTTCCATGTCGAGCTAGTGCTACGCTATATGGTTGTTCTTTCTTGATTCTGTTCTTAAATGACTCGTATGAAACTGTGGGTATTTTTCCAGAAATTATCGTTTCGTTCGCTATTATTATTTCGTCGCAATAGACTTGATACGCTGCATTGATTGAAGGTCTAACAGCATCTAGAAACCGCTCTAAAGCTCTTTCGTAATATTCTTCATCTCCAGTAACCCTTGGTTCTCGATTTCCCTTCAAATAATTCTTATCGACCAAACTTGTAAAACTTCCATGGCTGCCACTGAATGCTTGATGCCACCTTATTAGCGTCTTATAACTTGGCTTAGGAAGCGAAGTTTTATCGATATGCTGGTCAATAAGCGGGTTGAGGTTTTTTGGAGTCCACCCACCTTTGAGATCTTTATGAACCAAACAAAGCAATTTATACCGTTGTAGCGCTTTTTCTTTTTGTTCTGGTGGGAATGAAGCCAAATCTCGTTCATAAGTCTTTGTATTATCTAACGATTCATACTGGAGTTGGGTGCGTTTTGTCTCGGGTAATGACAAAAACTCTTGTTCTGCATCTTCAGTGTGTATAGGGTCGAACTCATCCTTAAAATGCCGACTCATTTAGTTAACCGAAATAATGCTATTTTCATTTAGCATCTCTAAGTCAAAATCTGTTCTAGCTTTTCCAACAGAAATTAATCTAAGAACTGAAGCAAAAACCTCTCCTATAGAAGAACTGATCCTTTGGGCTAGTTCATAAATTTTGATAGCTTTTGAAATCAGTAGCTCTTCTAGAACAGCGTCTGTTAGCGAGTCTCCCTCAATACACCCACTGTAGCGATGCACCATTTCACTATTTTTTAAGAAATAACCCGTTCGAATCTGCTTGTCTGTAACCAATATCAAATCAAACCCAAGCTTTTTTGCGGCTTGCTTACGTGCTTGGAACTTAAGTTTAAACTCTTTGCTTAATGTCTTTGAATAGGGTTTAGTTTCAACAAAGCTACAACAACCATCTGTATAAATAACAAAAAAATCAGGGGTGTAAGGGAGTTGCTTGCCATCAAAGTCGTAGAGAAACCCTTTAGGTTGCGATTCAAAACTAACAACATCGGCATCGTACTCGAAATGGTAGCAACAATCTTTTTCTAGGCTTCCCTCACACATAATCGTATCTTTGTTCTTTGCACTAGCAAACTTAAAGATATTTTTATTAGGTGATGGTTTACGAAGATTACGAATATACATACGCGTCCCTATTATTGTTGTAAGAAAACAACTAAATAAAGCATAGGACACTTTATGACTTTTAAAAGGACAAGTTATGGTTTTTTTGGGACAGGATATGGTTTCAGCGACATTTTTAAGGGGTGGGAACCCAGCCACATCCCGGCACACAAGTCACTCGCTGCGGCTGCTCCCTTCCAGGCCTGACCGAGTTCACGAGCTATTGTTGCGGGAGGACCAGGCCCCCATAGATTCGTTTTCTAAGAGGCTTGCCTCAAAGAGTGATTGGATTATTAAGCATCACAGCAACCATTGCAAGCCCTTCCACCCTATTTTTGAACAATTGCGGTCTAAGTGCTTATCCTTTATTCAAACCATTAGAAAATCGCAGGTAAATTCACCATTTACCTGCATTTGGAAGGTTTGGATTGCTGGAGTACTAGATATCGATGTCTTCGTTATCTTCTGTGCGAATGATGTAGTCTGTCATCCACGCGGTACCTAATAGACACAACCACACCACAAAGACTGGGCTCGGTACTTCGATGCTTGGAGTAATCACCAGAGCCGCAAAACCGACCGTTGGCAGTGTCCAACACAGTAGTTTATTCCAGCGGAAGGTTTTCAAGCGCGTCAGCGTTTCCATCGATGCCATGATGCCCGTTACACACAAGGCAACCAAAGCGGCATAAGGTAAATCGGCTATCCATAATGGAAGTATTAAGCCTAATGACCACCAGCTGTGTCGGCTGGCAGGCTTAAGATGATTTGCCGCCCACCAAATCACGATGATTGATAAGGTTTGAAGTGTGGTAACCCACGGGACACCTTCAAGCTTGCCTGCTGATTGTGTCACCATGATCCCGACCTGCAAAGTAGTCACAATCAAGCCGGAAATAATCACGACCGACAAACTACTGCGTCTTGAGAAGACCACCATCAATAACGGGAATAGTACCCACGCACTGACAGACAGCGTGATAGGCTGCAAAGGAAGGGTTAGACCATAAGTGGTCATGGAAACAAGCAAAGCTAATCCTGCTATGCCCCCCTGCGGTAAAATCCATAAAGCAGGAATTACCATTGCAAGCACCGGGATATCTCCCTCACTTAAACTGATTGCTCTCGCGCAAACAACCGCTAATAATGTGGTGATCAAGAACTGAAACGTTGTAAATACCATAGCCCTCTCCTTCTACCGATCCGTGGTACCATACCAATCGTAGTAATTAACTGGTCACCCTAGCTTGTTAAAAAACTCGATAACCTCGTTAGATTTTTTGATTGTAGAATAACTACTTATCAAAACTTCTTATCAAAAAGAGCGGCCTTGCTCTCAAGCTTTTTCCCTGCGCTATTTTTGAACACTTACTTACTGTGATTGGTATTTATGAACTAGGAACATTTAGTATGGACCAATTTTTAAGCCAAATCTTTGCTGTGATTCACCAAATTCCATATGGGAAAGTAACAACTTATGGAGACATAGCACGTTTTTCAGGATTTCCGGGCTATGCGCGCCATGTTGGTAAAGCGCTGGGTAACCTGCCAGAAGGTAGCAAACTGCCTTGGTATCGAGTGATAAACAGCAAGGGTGAAATATCTTTAAAGGCTGATTCGTTCGACAGACAAAAGCAGCATTTGGTTAAAGAAGGGGTTGAGGTGAGTGATGCAGGAAAAGTTAAACTCAGAATATACAAATGGCAGCCCTAGAGCTGCCACTAATCGTCAATTCAACTGGCTAAGTTAAGCCAATCAAGATGCCTTAACAGTGGCATCGATTTCTGATTAACGAACACCAACCAAACGTAGGTCTGCTTGCTGTGTATTTTCTACATCAGTAATTACTGACTTAATCGTGTCCGTTATGAAACGCAGTTTACCGTCAACATGAATCGATGCGCGCATGTTGTAACGGTGGTTAGCTTTAATTTTGTCGTTGTCGTAGCTCAGCTCGAATGCGAACGGTACTTGCTTACCGTCTGTGGTGAACTCTTGAGTTGCGATAACCGTCGATGGTGCATCAGCCAGTGAGATATCTTCTAGCGTAACGGTAACCACTGCATTCTCTGGCAATGCAATTCTTTCACGGTAGCTTACTGTTCCTGAAATCACTTGAGTGTTCTCTGCAACCACTTCTTGAGAAGCGCTCGTTTCTGATGTTGCTTGGCAACCAACAAGTAGGCCAAACGATACTAAAGACGTAATAAGAATTAGAGCCTTTTTCATATTCAATTTCTCTCAACATATTTGCCGGACTCGGCAAATCTACTCACCAATTATAAGAGAGCTTTCATATTCTGTCTTGAAACCCTATGATTTATTGACAGATATCTGACTAAGCTAAATGATTAACACCATAATCTGACACCCATTTTACGAAGAGGAATGCTGGCGATGAGTCAACCTTTACAAGAATTACTAAGTTTACTTCAGCTAGAAAAACTGGAAGAAGGTTTATTCCGTGGGCAAAGTGAGAACCTAGGCCTACCACAGGTATACGGCGGTCAGGTATTGGGACAAGCGCTTTCTGCTGCTCGTTATACCGTTCAAGACGACCGTAGTGTTCACTCGTTCCACAGTTATTTTCTGTTTCCCGGCGATCCTGAAAAGCCAATCATTTACGATGTTGAGAACCTACGAGATGGACGCAGCTTTAGCACACGCCGTGTAAAAGCGATTCAAAATGGCCGCCCTATTTTCTATCTCACTGCTTCTTATCATGGCGATGCGCCAGGGTTTGAGCACCAGATTTCAATGCCTGATATTCCGGGACCAGAGAACTTTGCCTCAGAAACTGAATTAGCGAGCCACATTGCGGAATTCTTACCAGAGAAACTGCGCAAAACCTTCTGTGGCGAAAAGCCGATTGAGATGCGTCCGGTGACGGTGGTAAACCCACTGAAACCTAAGAAGACGGAAGCGAAACAATACCTTTGGGTAAGAGCGAATGGCGCGATGCCAGACAACCACTTGATCCACCAATACCTGCTTGCCTACGCATCGGATTGGGGATTCTTAGTGACGGCGCTTCACCCACATGAAGTCTCTATCATGACGCCAAATTTTCAAGTGGCGACGATTGACCACTCAATCTGGTTCCACCGCCCATTCAAAATGGACGAATGGCTGCTTTATGCGATTGAAAGCCCAACGGCAGCGAACACTCGCGGCCTAGTGCGCGGCGAGATCTTCAACCAGAAAGGTGAGCTGGTAGCGACAGCAGTACAAGAAGGTGTGATGCGTTTTACTAAATAGCACTCAAATAAATAGCGGATAAACGCTTCTTACAAGCCCCAAATACGCACAAACAAAAAGAGGCTAGGTTTAATACCTAGCCTCTTTCTTTAATGACGCTTAAGAAAACTCGTCACGCAAAAATCAATAAAACCTACTCAACTTCTAACGTTGGCTCAAACTCGCCTTGAACTCGCGTTTTAATGCCATCACCTGCGTCTCGTAGAAGGTTAAATGGCGATAACACTACGCCTTTCACCGCGCCCTCAGCGGCTCCCTGAGCGAGTTCCTTACTCTTATCAGCTAACAAATTAGCTTGTGCCAAAATACCTGGGACTTCCGCTCGTAGCATTTCAGATTCCGTGACGATGACAGGAATAGTCTGTTCGCGGTAAGACTTACTTTCAGCGAGCATTGGTGGCATTACGTCTACGCGGTATCTCTTTAATTCAGTTAATGTTGGTGGAATAACATCGGTTCTTACCTGCTCGACTTCCGTTCGAACATTTTTCACTTCATCTAATATCGCAGGGATTTTGTTGTCGACCGAGGCTACGGTTTGATTCACATCATCGATCGTCTTTCTAACTTCTTCGACAGTGTTTAACACCTGAGGAGCAAGATCGCTGACATGTTCTGCAAGCGCTAATAGCTCTTCTACTTTGAGCCCTTTGGTGAGGCCCGATATGTCTTCGATAACTTGCGGGTAAGTATCAACGATTTCACCGACTTTATTAGTCAATGAGTAGATGGTGTAACCCAAGTAAAAAATGGCGACCGCCAGTACCAGCTGGATAGCGGTAGATACTTTTGCAAACATGAATAATCCTTTTCTTTATCGCAGAGACGAGATCTAAACTGAGAAGATAGTTAAACTAAAGCGATAGTTAATCTATTACTAGGCGCAGCTTAAAGCGGCAATGCTGTCGTGTACTTCAATGGTTCCATCGCAAACGTCGAGGTCACATTAGAGATACCATCAATGCTATTCACCAAGCGCTTATAGAAATCATCAAAGCACTTCATGTCTTTAACCTGAACCTTCATCATATAATCATATTCGCCAGCCATGCGATAGAACTCCATCACTTCTGGAAATTCCGACACAGTATTCACAAAACGACCATACCACTCATGAGAATGATCACTGGTTTTCACCAATACGAACGCAGTAAAGGAAAGATCCAGTTTTTCCGGGTTCAGCAGTGCAACTCTTTTCTCAATAATGCCGTTCTCTTCGAGGCGCTTAAGCCTTTTCCAACAAGGCGTTGTAGTGAGATTGACCGCTTCAGAAATATCGTTCAATGACAGGGTGCTGTCTTCTTGCAGTAACCCTAATATTTTTTTATCTACGGCATCTATCACACTTTCACCAAATCGCATTTAAAGAGAATAATTTTCTACAATTTAAGCAAAACAAAGCAAATATGGCAAAGTTTTTCTCTCCGATTATAGATAAATTAGAACCATATCAATTACAAAGAATTCCTACACTCGATCAGGAGAACGTTTATGTGCACTGACCATCAATGGATTAACAACGCGATTCGTAAAATTGAAGCGGACTACCAACGCTCAGCGGATACGCACCTTATCAAGCTCGATCTACCAAGTATCGAAGGCATTGATGTTTACCTTAAAGATGAAAGCACACACCCTACAGGCTCTTTAAAGCACCGTTTAGCGCGTTCTCTCTTCTTATACGCTATCTGTAACGGTTGGGTTGGCCCAGAAACCACGATCATTGAATCTTCATCGGGCAGTACTGCGGTGTCTGAAGCTTACTTCGCTCGCCTACTTGGCCTTCCATTTATCGCGGTAATGCCAAAATGCACAGCGAAGAAAAAGATCGAGCAAATTGAATTCTACGGCGGCCAAGCGCATCTTGTGGACCGCTCAGATGAAATTTACGATGAGTCTCGCCGTTTAGCAGAAGAATTGAATGGTCACTACATGGATCAATTTACTTACGCTGAGCGCGCAACCGACTGGCGTGGTAACAACAACATCGCGAACTCGATTTTCAATCAAATGCAGATGGAAGATCACCCAGTTCCGGCTTGGGTAGTAATGAGCCCAGGTACTGGCGGTACTTCAGCGACGATTGGCCGTTTCATTCGCTACCAACAACATGAAACTAAGCTTTGTGTTGTGGACCCTGAGAACTCTGTATTCCACGAATACTTCCAAACAGGCAATGCGAACGTGAAATGTAGTACATTCAGCAAGATTGAAGGCATTGGTCGCCCACGAGCAGAACCAAGCTTCATTCCTGGTGTGGTTGACGAAATGCGTAAAATCCCAGACGCAGCAAGTATCGCAACGACACATTGGTTATCTGACATTCTTGGTCGCAAGGTCGGCGCATCAACCGGGACTAACATGTACGGTGTGCTTCAATTAGCCAGTGAAATGAAAGCACGTGGAGAAAAAGGTTCTATCGTGACTTTACTGTGTGACAGTGGTGAGCGTTACCTAGACACTTACTTCAATGACGAGTGGGTAAATCTGAATATCGGTGACCTACAACCTTATGCAGCGAAGTTAGAAGCTTTCTCGCAAACGGGTGAGTTGGCTTAAGTTCAAAACCGATAGTTCGAAATAGAAAAGAGCCCTTGATGGGCTCTTTTTGTTTATTCATTCTATTAGTAAGCCACTAACGAGAACAAATTACTCTGGCTTCTGCTTCGCTTCAAATGCCGCGAGTTGTTCAGGCGTCGCTTTTGGTTGATGGTTTTGTTTCCACTCATCGTAAGTCATGCCGTATACACGCTCACGAGCGTCATCGATATCCAAGTCTAAGCCTTGTTGCTCTGCTTCCGCTTTGTACCATTTACTGAAACAGTTTCGGCAGAAGCCAGCCAAGATCATCAGATCGATGTTCTGCACATCTTTATTGTTATCTAGGTGTGCTAGCAGGCGACGAAAGGTTGCTGCATCCAGCTTATCTTGTTCTTCTTGAGAAAGATCTTTGTATTTAAATTCAGCCACTTTACTTTCCTTTATTCGATTTATTGTATTAATTCGTTGAGCTCTGTTTGTTATACAAAAAAAGCCTGCAATTCGCTAGGAGCAAACGCAGGCTTTTCAATATTGTTACACTATTCCGTGTTCATTAATCGTGCGTGTTCATTAACCGTGACTGGTTCTTCCCACGTTGTCATGGCTAAGCTCTTTATTAAGTTCCGCTTCCACGTGACCCGGAGAGCGTGTTGATCCTGAAATCAGTCGGTACATCGCAGGAATTACGAACAGAGTAACCAATGTCGCGAAGCCCATACCGAAGAAGATAACCGTACCCACAGCCACTCGGCTTTCATAGCCTGCGCCCGTTGAAGTAATCAATGGAATTGCACCAGCCAGCGTCGTGAATGCCGTCATCATGATTGGACGTAAGCGTCGAGCAGAAGCATCAATGATCGCCTTTTCAAACTCAATACCACGGTCACGAAGTTGGTTAGCAAACTCTACGATCAAGATACCGTTTTTGGTTACCATACCGATCAACATGATCATACCAATCTGGCTGTAGACGTTGAGCCCTTGACTCATCAGCACCAAGCCTAAGAAGCCACCGAAGATACCCATAGGTACGGTGAACATCACCACCAGCGGGTTAATGAAGCTTTCAAACTGCGCGGCCAGTACCAAGTATGCGACCAGCATCGCTAGCGCAAACACCACTAGGATACTTGATTGGTTCTCTTTAAAGTCTTTTGACTCGCCAGAGTAGCTCACTGAAATATCACCCGGTAGCTGTTCAATCGCTTGTTCATCAAGGAAATCGAGCGCGTCACCCAGCGTGTAACCTTCCATTAGGTTCGCTTTAATGGTCACCGATTTCTGCTTGTTGTAGTGCGACAAACGAATCGATGAAGCCACTTCTTCAATGTGCGTCAGCGTATCAAGTGTAACCAGCTCACCAGACTGAGTTCGCATGTAGATTTGGCTTAGATCGTTCGCGTTGTTGAAGCTGTTTTCATCACCACGCAGATACACGTCGTACTCTTCACCACGGTCAACGAAGGTCGTTTCACTGCGGCCGCCAAGCATGATTTCTAACGTATCTGAAATGTCTGAAACGCTAACACCTAGCTCTGCTGCACGCTGCTTATCTACGGTTACCAATAGCTCTGGTGTTTTCTCAGAGTAATCGATGTCCGCGCCTTCCATCATTGGAGAATCTTCAGCCGCTTGTTTTAAGAGCTCTGCCCACTTCTGAAGTTCAGAGTAATCAGAACCGCCAAGTACGAATTGAACAGGCTCACTTGAACCACCTTTGAAGCCCGGCATGAACGGGAATACACGCACATCTGGAATGCCGTTCAACGATTTACGAACTTCGTTCAACGCTTCTTGTGCGGTAACGTCACGCTCATCCCAGTCTTCTAGGATCATGATTACGAAGCCCGTTTGGTCACCCGCATTACCACCAAACGCTGGTGATTGAATACTGAATGACTTCAAGAAGCCCTGACCAAGCAATGGCATTAAGCGTTCTTCAACGATGTCCATGTTGGCAGACATACGGTTGTAACTGGTTGCATCGGCACCACGAACAAACGCAAATATAACACCACGGTCTTCTTGTGGCGTCAGTTGCGACGGCACTTGTTGCATCAAGCCATAACTACCGCCCATACACGCGATAATGATGATTGGAGCGGCCCAACGCCAGTTAAGAGCACGGCGCAATACCGCGCGGTATCCAGACTCAAGCTTGCCAAATACGCGCTCGACAAACAAATTGAAACGGTTTGGTTTAACGTTCGCTTTAAGGATCTTACTGCCTAGCACTGGCGTTAGCGTTAATGCGACTAGCGACGAGAAGATCACCGACATCGCAAGCAATACAGAAAACTCGGTAAACAATAGGCCAACCATGCCGTCCATGAACGAGATTGGTAGGAATACCATTACCAATACAAGCGTTGTTGCGATTACCGCGAAGCCTACTTCACGAGTACCTTTATAGGCCGCAAGCAGCGGTGACTCACCACGTTCAATATGGTGGAAAATGTTCTCAACCACCACGATCGCATCATCTACCACCAAACCAATCGACAGGATAAGTGCCATCAAGGTAATCAGGTTGATAGAGAAACCGAAGTAGTACGCGGCAATAAACGACGAGATCAGAGATACAGGTACGGTTACCGCTGGAATAAGTGTTGCACGTGCTTGACCAATAAAGATATAAAGCACAAGGATAACCAAGCCGCCCGTGATAAAGAGCGTGCTGTAAACCTCAGAGATTGAGCGGTCGATAAAGACAGTTGAGTCATAGTCGACAGCCAAACGAGTACCGTCTGGCAAGAACTTTTGAATTGCTTCGACTTCTTTATGGACTAAGTCAGCCACCTCAAGTGGGTTCGCATCTGACTGAGGCACGATACCCATACTTACGTTAACAACGCCGTCACTCTTAAAGGTCGAGTTCTCGTTTTCTGCGCCAATGTAAACATCCGCTACGTCTTTCAAGTAGATAGGTGTGTTATCAGAGGCACGTTTAACGACTAGATATTCGAAATCTTCCGATTCAGTGTAAGAACGAGCAGTACGAACCGACATCACAATCGCATCGTTACGTACTTCACCACCTGGGCTTTCAATGTTCTCACTGTTCAGAGCAGAAGTGATGTCCGAGGTAGTAACGCCACGACCCGCCATCTGCGCAGGTTTCAGCTTCACGTACATTACTTTGTACAAGCCACCTGAGATATCCACCGAGCTCACGCCAGAAATCAAACTAAAGCGGTCAATCAACACACGTTCGGTGTAGTCGGTTAACTGCGTTCGGTCCATCTCCGTCGAACTTAAGTTGATGTAGACCGAAGCTTCACCACTACCATTGTTCTTATAAACAATTGGGTCGTCGGCTTCATCTGGCAATGAACGCTGCGCACGAGCTACAGCATCACGAACATCACTCACACCGGTATTGAGGTCGTAACCAAGCTCAAAAGTAATCGTGATACGCGACATACCGTTACGCGTTGTGGATTCGATCTCATCGATACCACTGATGCCGGATAACTGGTCTTCAAGGTTGGAGGTTATTTGGCTTTCAATGATGGTGGCAGACGCACCCTCATAACGAGTACTGATCGATACTACCGGGCTTTCAATATCTGGCATCTCACGAACCGCGAGCTTATTGAAAGAGACAATACCAAACACAACCAATAGTAGGCTTAATACGACGGCCGCTACTGGTCTCTTTACAGAAACATCAGATAACAACATTAGTTAGCGCCTTCTTGTGCTTTTTTATCACTTGCTGCATCAGCTGGGCGATTAACGGCAAGCTCTTGAACCAAGACGCCGTCACGCATGTTCACGATACCTTGCACCACGATCTTCTGGCCAATTTCGATGCCTTTGTCGATCACGACTTCGTTATCGATACGTGCCCCAAGGAAAACTTCTGTACGAGTTGCTTTATTATCTTCGTCGATAACATAAACGAAACGCTTCGTACCTGAATACTCAAGCGCTTGAACTGGAATGATTGGCGCTTCCACTGGTGGGAAGTCCATATCCGCCGCCACTAACATACCTGGCTTTAGATAATCATTATTGTTGTCGAAGTGGATTCGAACTCGAAGGTTCAAGGTTTCAGCGTTAATACGAGAATCAATGCCTACTACAGTACCAGTGAACTGAGTGTCGCCCCATGCGCTAGTGCGAGCCGTTACTTTCATACCTTTAGACAGTTTAGAAAGGTAGCGCTCCGGGATCTGCAGATCTAATTGCATTACCGATAGGTCATCTAAGGTCACGAGTTCAGTACCTGCAGTCACCATTTTACCGCGGCTAAAGTCGATAAAACCAACAGTGCCCGAGAATGGCGCGCTGATGTGAAGATCTTTCAGATTGGCATTTGCAGCAGCTAAACGAGCATTGGCGATCTCTACGTTCGTTTTCTGAGCGTCAATTTCAGTTTGCGTGATCGCGTTACGTTTCACTAGGCGTTGAAATTCCGCTAGCTTACGTTGCTCGTCTTTTAGATAAGCTTGAGCCTCTGCAACCGCCGCTTTCGCTTTGTCGTCATCAAGCTGAACCAACATCTGCCCTTTAGTGACATCTTGATTGGCTTTAATGTTGATAGAGTCCACTCTGCCAGCCACTTCAGAAGTGATCATTACCGATTGCTCGGCTTCTAACTTACCGACCAACGAAAGAGATTGGCTAACTTGGTGAATATCAACCTGCTCAGTAACAACAGTGACAGTGCTAGGGCCCATACGTTTAGCAAGTACGGCTGGAGACGCCATAAGAATAGACAAGCTAAGCAGGGTTAAAACAGATTTATGCTTCATAATAATGGTCTGCAAGTAAGTTTGTACCAATCACAGTGAGTAAGTGGTCAGAAATAGCTTAGGGAAAAGCTTGAGAACAAGGCAGCTCTTTTCAACAGATAGTTTCGATAAGTAGTTATTCTACAATCAAAATATCTGACGCTGTTCTCGAGCATTTTAGCAAGCTAAGATGACACGTTATTTACTACGATTGGTATTATTATCTATAAATGAAATTAACCGTATTCTATCAACTGATGAATGCTGTAACGTCAAGAAGTGTAAATCTAGATTAAATTCCATTTACGTTTCATCATGTTTTAGACACATTGAACACAATACAGAAAGCCAGTCACCTCAAGGTGTTACCTATCAGTACGTAAACCTTAGTATAGATGTTCACTTCACGAGCAATATGCGTACTTTTCGCCATCTTTGCCCAAAAAGGCAGCATTTAACACAAAACCATAAGAAAAACCCTTTACAGGTTTAGCGTGTTTGCTATGATGCGCTCCGCACTTGAGAGATGCGTTGGGAAAAACATCTCTTTAGCCTATCCATTATGAGTTAGGAAAAAACACCCTGGAGGGGTTCCCGAGTGGCCAAAGGGAGCAGACTGTAAATCTGCCGGCACTGCCTTCGATGGTTCGAATCCGTCTCCCTCCACCATATTCT
>NZ_JBFRTQ010000157.1:0-8144 GCF_041474195.1 Vibrio sp. 10N.222.52.C3
CATGCTCGGCGCACAAAATGAAAGAAGCTGGCAAACTGCCAGCTTCTTTTTTGTCTTCATCTAGATGATTTAGGCTTATAGAGATTAAGCAGACTCAGTCGATAACACTTTACCATCCACTTTAGTTGGCCATCCTAGCGCTTTATACTCAGCTGCTAGTAAATGGGCACAGCGGCTAGAAATTCTGGTCAAAATCAGCTTTAGCTAAGTAACCTTGAACAAGCTCTCGATATTGCTGCTTCAATGGCGCTTCAATAAAGCTCGCGTCTATCGCATTCAAACCAAACAGCGCTAACTCCTGATGCGTCATCTCATGAGCTTTGCTCACCGCATTAAAGTTATCCGACATGTAACCACCAAAATAAGCAGGGTCATCCGAGTTAATCGTTACAGCCACACCCTTTCTGAGCAGTTCGACAATGTTGTGGTCTTCCATCACATCGAATACACGCAATTTAATATTCGACAGTGGGCACACCGTCAGTGGCATTTTGGTTTCAATCAGCTCTTCGATTAGAGCTTCGTCTGTCATGCACTGGACACCATGATCCACTCGACTCACGCTGAGCATTTCAATCGCATCGACAATGTTTTGAGCCGGCCCTTCTTCTCCTGCATGCGCCACCGTCAAGAAGCCCGCTTGTTTTGCTTGTTGGAATACACGCTTGAACTTCTCTGGTGGGTGTCCTAATTCAGAAGAGTCCAGTCCAACCCCGACGATCTTATCTTGATGCTTCAATACCTCTGCGAACGTTTGAATGGCGCTCTCTTCAGATAAATGGCGCAGAAAACATGCGATGATTTGAGAGGTAATGCCCAACTCTTTATGACCCTGTTCAAGCGCACGATGAATGCCGTTAATAACGGTGTCGAATGCAATGCTACGATCGGTATGTGTCTGAGGATCAAAGAAAATCTCAGTATGGATAACATTGTCGGCTTTACAGCGTTCTAGATAAGCCCATGTTAAGTCGTAGAAATCCTGTTCTGTGCGCAGTGCATCAGCACCTTGATAATAGATATCCAGAAATGACTGTAAATCATCAAATTCGTATGCGCGTCTTAGTTGCTCTGGGGATGAATAAGGCAGCTCAATGCCATTGCGTTGAGCAAGCTGGAAAAGTAACTCAGGTTCGAGCGAACCTTCAATGTGTAAATGCAACTCTACTTTTGGGAGCCCTTGAATAAATGCGTTCATATTTCACCTACTATGGATTTTAGGTGTGCACTTACTCTGAATAATAGACAGGAGGTTTTCTTGAACGCCATTACAAAGAGTAAGAACACAATTGTGATCTAAACCCTTCGTAATCAGCACTTTGCGGGAGCTGGTAGAGACCCCCAAACCATATCATTGGGGTTATACGAAGCAAACGGTTGCTACTATACAGAGTTTAATGGGAATTTCACTAATCAATTGCTCATTAACCGATTTCTAAAGCAGGAACCTGTTTGGTTCGATCTCAACGGTAATCTGGTCGTATTCTCGACATCAGCAACATATCGATGTACTTACCCGCTTTGAACGTACTGAGTCTTTTTGTGCCTTCTAACTGAAAGCCTACACGTTCATACAAAGCAATAGCGGCGTGGTTATCGGCATGAACCTCTAACTCAAGACGCACGAGATTAAGCCAGTTATCCGCCTGATTGATCGCTTCTTGCATTAACGCCTTACCGACCCCTTTACCATGCATATCTGGGTGAATAGCAATACCAAGACCAGCGCAGTGCCTGTCTCTTACCTTGGTGGTCATGAATAAAGTAATGTGACCCACTACTTTGCCGGAGACTTCCGCAACCAGAGTGAAATGGTCTGAATGACCAAACAGTCGCTCCACTTGTTCAGAACTAAGATAAGGCTTTTGTGAGGTGTTTTCTGAAACTGAAGGGCGGCGATAAATATCGAAAATATCTTGGCTATCCGTTGCTTCTAAATGTCTAATTTGTATTTCCAAAGCGCTTCCTTATCCTATTATTTCTATCCATAAGCTAATTTTCATATTACGGATAGCAACGGGAACCTACAACCTTTAAAGGTGTAAGTGCCCGAAATAATTAAACAAATAGTAAGACTGAACTTAAACTTCTGCTTTGATGAGTATTTTTAAAATAGTGTGAATATCAGAATTTATAATCCACACCCACACTCGCTAATACTTGCTCGGAGTTATAGAAATCGATATTAGAATCTATGCTTCTTAAACCCAGTAAAGTAATGAACGCCCAATCTTTATAGCCCATCAAACCACCAAACTCATAAGCTAAGAATGCACCGAATTCATTCTCTTCACGTACTTGCCCGTAAATTGGATTCGACTCATCATATTCACGATCACTTGCATCTAGGGTGACAACAAAACCATGACGACCGATTCTCTTCGCGTAGTTTAATTCAATACCATAACTATCGAAGCTGAGTGCTCCTCCTTCTGCGTCTGAGTGGAAATACACCATTGAAGGAACAAATAGACCTGCGTGGTTTGGTAAGATAAAGCGGTATCCTGCTTTGGCGTACACATAGGTTCTTTCCCTATCCAGCAGCACAGTATCTTCCGGAGATAAGCCTTGGCTACCAGATAGCTCTTCATCAACATCTGATTGCCCAAATGCGAGATCCGTTCGAAAACCAGTTCCACCGATATTAGTGAGCTGCAGTCGTCCTACATTACCTTTCACATCCGTTTCATTTCTATTAACGCCAACAGCATACGGATCCGTCCAAGCCTTACCCGAGATAAGCGTAGGAATAACAGAAAAATCCAATATGGTGCCACCAGAAAGTTGATATCGATAACCGATCTCAAACGCAATGGTACCTGTTGCAATATCCTCTCGTGTCGTACCCGCATACACTTGGTGAGTCAGCGATTCGCCAAAAGTATATTGAACAGTACCCAAAAAGCCGAGTAGCCCTTGGTTTTCACTCTCCCCTTCCTGGGTGTTGGTGGCTTGATTCGAATCTTGTTCAGTACTCAAATTACTACTGTCAGAGTAGAAACCGGCCAATACACTGAAGTTACCGCTGAAGCCTTCACTTGGAGCAAGGCCACTGTATGCAGGCATTGAAGCCAATGCAGAAAAGACTACTGGTAAAAAAAACCTCATATTCACATCCATTACTTGAATAATCACCAAATAACTATAAGCATCAAATAACTATAAGCATCAAAATGGAATTGTAACAAGCATTTAACAATATAAGTTTATTCGCTTGACGCTGTCGATATCGCTAACCATTCACTCAAAGACACAACAAATTGATCTATCACGATTGGGCTTTCGTAATACCTCTCGAAAATAACGGACAAAACTCAAAGGAAGACAATATGTTTAATAAATTAATCAAAACCATGTCAGTGCTAGTTGCGACGCTTCTTTTTACGGCTTTTGCTCACGCTGATCACCACGGAATGAAGAAAGATATCGTTGACGTGGCGGCTGAAAACGGCTCTTTCAACACCTTGGTAGCAGCGGTAAAAGCGGCAGGCTTAGTTGAAACATTGAAAGGTGACGGTCCCTTCACAGTGTTTGCGCCAACGGATGAAGCGTTCGCTGCGCTACCAGAAGGAACGGTTGATATGCTGTTGAAGCCAGAAAACAAAGACAAGCTGATTGCAGTACTGACCTATCATGTGGTGCCAGGGAAAATAATGGCGTCTGAAGTGATGAAACTTGATAGTGCCGTAACAGTGCAAGGCGAAGCGGTAATGGTAGGAATTGATCACGGCAACGTGATGGTCAACAAAGCGCAGGTCGTGATGGCAGATGTTGAAGCAAGCAATGGTGTTATCCATGTGATTGATGCTGTATTACTGCCTAAATAATAAAGATGAACACAAATCAAAGGTTCTTAGAGGGTGTGACAGGCTCACACCCTTTTGACGTTTAAATACCAAGTTAAAATCGGTATCAAACTAGCCGAACCTGCCTTTATATAAGCAAGAACCCGGATTACATAAACAAGCGCCCGAATATCAGAAAGGCCGCCATCGATACCACCTTCGTGAAGACCACTACCCAGATGCAGTCACCAATACTAGAGTGCGTCGCTTTCCCGAGTAGGAACACAAACAGAATCAACCCTAACACCCAACCTACTGTTGGAATCAATGACACCAGAGCAACGATAACAGCAATAGTAAGAAGGGATTTAAAATCTGCGACCACGAAAGACATTTTAGAGGCGATGTACATACAACATGCGGTGATTAATGCGTCCATCACAAACGCTAAAGCTTCAATACCCACTTTACTTCCTTCACTGATATTAGTTGAAGTGAATATTATCTCTAAAGAGATGATTTTTCTTGAATAAGAGAACAAAAAGCAGGTGAAAACTGTGTCAAAAATGAGATTACCGTTCGTCTGAAGACATAGGTTTATTTGTTCGAGTCTTCTAAGCCTTTGACCAGTGCTCGCGACCGAGTCTGATTTGCTTTTTGATAGGCATCAAAGCCATCTTCGCGTTTACCTCCGAACAAACAAAGAAACGAGTTGATGACAAATGAAAAGAATGAGATGACGACAACAAAGAGAGGAAATAGCCCCGACACCCCAGCATCTAAGGCAAGAACGCCAACAGCGAAGGACAACATCGACACCAATGTATATAGTTTAGATCTACTCACATGACTCATGAACAACACTCCTTGTATTCATTCAATGTTTAGATTAGACAAATTATCTTGCACACAATTTGAACTCATCGACAATATCAATAGATCAGGAAAAGTTATCCTTAAAAAGGTTCATTAATATTTCAAACTCGGTTTCTGTATCCCTACGAACACGAGTCCGCCTATTCAACTGACTTTTCTATCTTCAACTACCTTTTCCATCACGTAATTGGTCAGCTTTACGCCACGCATTTCGACTTCCTGTTCATTTACTACCTTAAAGCCAAGGTGCTCATAAAAAGGCCTTGCGGTAATACTTACTTCAGAGAAATATCTCGATACGCCACGAACTCGACCCACAGTGAAAACATGTTCCATCAACGCTTTCCCGACACCCTTCCCTTGATATTCGTGGTGACAGAAAAAGTGATCAATCAAGCCGTTGGGTTGCAGGTCAGTATAGCCAACAACGCAGCCATCGAGCTCAGCCACAAAGGGTTGTAACCCATTCATACGCTTTTGCCATAACGCAAAGTCAAAGCTACTGGGTGCCCAAGCTTCGACTTGCTGTTGAGAATAATCTCGAACATTCACGTTACGTACGGTATGAAAGAAGATCTCCCACAGTGCTTTGTCATCACTCGCTTGATAGTTTCGAATTCTAATCACAACATACTCCTTTTTGTCTTAAGTCCTTTCTGAGGTGAAAATAAACAGCTGAATCAGCAAGCTTTATAACCTAACAGCCTCAGCTTTAGAGCAAGATATCAACGATAAAACACAGCGAGCCAGATCGTCACCGCATCTTTATCCGTCCTCAGCACCTTGTGTTTTTCACCTGCGGAAATATTGAGATAATCCCCTTTAGACAAGGTAACAATGCGACCATCTTCAAACTCAATCACCCCTTGCCCATCGATCACCATTACCCATTCATTCTCGTCTTGATCATACCAACCCCCTTCCGGGGAGCTGTGCCCATGCGACAATATTCTTTCAATTCGAACACTGTCGTTGGCAATCAGGTCATTGAATATTTCATTGGGTATTGATGAAGGAACATCATTGTAAATGTTTGGCATCAAGCTCTCCTAGCTAGCATTGAATTGATTAACAACTTGGGCCTTAGCTGTACTGTAAACCTAAGCAGCGGCACTCTTTTTGAAGTAAAAACGGTAATAGCCCACCAAGTTACTGCAGATAAACAGCGCCTCCATAACAACCGCTGTTGGCGAACCAACTAAATAATTGTGAACCAACCAAAAGCTGGTTCCGATGATCATCAATTCTCTTAATCGACGGTCATCTTTATTGAAGGCTGCAAAGGTCTGAAATACGGAGGCAAAGCAACTCAATATGCTGGTCAGCCCTGAGTAAGTCACTGCGGTTGCGACCACCGACATCGAAGAAAACAAATATTTAAACTTAGACGAGGTAGAAAATACGCTCGTCAAATAGCGAATCGTGGCAATCGTCATTAAGCTCGCCGCTGTCCATTGTTCAAGAAGGATAAAGTGACTCGAAATAAGAACGCCAGCAAAGAACAGACAAGTGACGATTTTCTTCCTTTCCTTGAATTGGAATGACAGAAGATCAAAACAAATGGCTATCGCGACTAATACTTGGGAAAGATAAAAGGCAGACACGGTGATTCCTTCAATAATAACATTCCGCCCTAGCCGCTTCTTTCACGGTGAATAATCGAATAAAACATACTAGGCGGTTACAACAAAACAGAGCAAACAGCGCTCTAAAGCTTCTATAAAAATCTAAAGCTTCAACACACCACTAATCACAGTGGTCGCAGAGCCGATTAACTTTATTCGCCCATTAGCCAATAATTCAGTCGACATATAGCCACCACGACGAGACGCCTGATAAGCACTGAAGCAGCTTTTGTTTAGCTTTTCAGCCCAGTGCTGCGTCAATGCACAATGTGCCGACCCAGTAACGGGATCTTCATTAACCCCAACCCATGGCGCAAAATAACGAGAAACAAAATCGAGTTTAGAATTTGATGAAAGTGCCGTCACAACAACGCCTCGCCCTTTAATACTCTTTAAAGCATCAAAGTTAGGTGAGAGAGCCAATAACACTTGCTCGCTGGAAACTTCGATTAACTGCTTGGAATCAAACTCTCGGAATGAAACGATTTGGTGCGGTTCTAAACCAAAGTGCTCAAGCAATGTGAGATTAGCTTCTGAGTTCAATGACAACTGAGTGCTAGGAAAATCAAGTTCGATAGACGATTCACAAACTGTGGCAGATAACTCGCCCGACAAGGTGTTAAACACAACACTGTCACCTGTTTTAACCAACCCTTGCTCTTTCATTACATGAACGGTTGCCAATGTGCCATGCCCACACAGCTTCACTTCTACTTCTGGAGTGAACCATTTAAGCGTCATGGTGTTAAGCGCAAGAAAAGCGGTTTCAGATACCGCCATCTCTTCAGCGATTGAGAACATGAGTGACTCATCGAGTAGATCTTGAGAAATGCAGCCCCCAGCTGGGTTTCCTTTAAAAGCTTGAGTTGTGAACGAGTCCACTTGATATATATCTAAATTCACAATAGTTCCTAGCTCTAATATTGGATAAATATTGTTGCCTACAATAAGCACAAACACCCCGTGCTACAAGTGTTCAACAGCAACATTATTAATACTTATTTAAGAAGTAAGGAATGATAAACAAAGAGTTATGAAAATAATAGGCGGATTAAGCAGAAGGTTTATTATCGGGCAGACAAGAGATAAAACGTATCAGCCTGGTAGGAAACAAGCACACATTCGCGGCACATAGGCATTGTATCGTGCCACAAACGTAAGGTTACTCAGCAATGGTGAATCTACTGACGTACCAAAGCAGATTTCACAATGGTCAAGCCAAGCAGACCCAGCATGACTCCTGTCACTTTATCAATATAGTAAGCAACACGTGTAAACTCTTGACGCACTTTAGGTGCAGATAACAGGAAGATGATCGCCGCATCCCATACAAATACAACCACCGTCATCCAAATACCTAACCCCAACTTAAACATGAAGCCAATGTCATTGTTCAACACAACCGTGAATAAGCTCAAATAGAACAAAAGGTTTTTGGGATTAAGGATTCCTGATAGAAAACCCGTGATGAATTCTTTAAGAAAAGTCGTTTGGTTGAAGCTATCTCCTTCGGTAACATCCATATTGCTGTAATTACATTTCTTCGCTCTTATCGCTTGCACAGCAAGATAAACAAGAAACACACCACCAATGATCTTCAGTACAATCATAACGGAAACGGATGCCGCTAGAATCGACCCTACTCCAACCAAGCACAAAGCAATATAAGCCGCATTCGCACTGGCAATACCGAATGCAACGCCTAGTGCTTTTCTTCCCTTATTTCGAACAGCACTCTTCACTACAATCACAAAGTCTGGTCCGGGGCTCAACAACGCCAAAAAATGAGCAATCGCCACGGTAACAAAAACCCCAACTAAACCTGCATCCATAAATTAATGTCCTTATTGTGAAATTT
>NZ_JBFRTQ010000157.1:8736-22857 GCF_041474195.1 Vibrio sp. 10N.222.52.C3
GTCCTTATTGTGAAATTTAATGCATTATTATCGCATAATTAACTTGTAGTTGTTTTTTTGGTTCATAATTAATGTTTCGATACTAAGAGAATCAGACGGACAACACGTTTTCATAAGCCTCGTTAGGTAAAGACGATCTAATAACCGACTTTCCAACATTTAGTTTAGATAGTTAATCCATTATTTTGCCTAGCGATCTCATAACCAAGACTCATTTTCCTTCTATTTTGGTAATTAAAAGTCGGTGTTCGCATGCATTGCATTAGGTTGTACTAAAATAAGAGCCGTAAATTTGAATCATGTCGCAGATTTTGGGCTACGATTTAGTTATCACGTACGAAAGGGAATCCGTCAGTGAAAGCGTTTTGCGTATCAATACTTGCGTCAACATCCTTTTTGGCTAGCCCTGTATTTGGCCAGCAGCATGATATTTATCTCTACAATTGGGATGAATTTTTATCTGACAGCGTCGTTACCCAGTTGAGTGATACCTACGGCATCTCACTAAAGCAGCAATATTTTTCTGACGAGTCCATTCGTGATGAAGTGCTATTGAGTGAACGACGAGGTGCGTTTGAATTGGTTGTCATTGAAAGTATGAAACTGAAAGCGCTGGCTAAACAGAACTTATTCCACAACCTGAGCGACTTGCAGCAATCCCTTTCAAGCAACTTTGACTCAAGATGGGTGGATGGGTGTGGCGAATATGGAATCCCCTACGCTTGGGGGACATCCGGCATCTTATACCGAAGCGGAAAAGTTGAGACTCCCAAGTCTTGGGGCGCTCTTCTAGACCCTGAAACCAAAACCAGCGGCCGAATCAGCATGTATTATGAGCCTACGGATTTGGTGAGTGCTGCGCTTCTGATGAATCAATTTGAGCCGTTTACCAACAACGAACAAGAACTTCGAGTCGCTTACAAAACGCTACAAGCACAGAAGCCTCACCTTGAAAGTAATGAATACGTTGTCGATTATATTCGTCATCCCGAACACTTAGCCAACATCGACCTCGCCTACGGATACTCAGGTGACAGCTATGTGCTTAATGATGCCGAACCTGAGGCATCTTGGGCCTACACAGTGCCTCTAGAAGGAACAACCTTATGGTTAGAGTGTATGGCTGCAATTAACAACGGAGAGCGATCTCCACAGGCAACCACGATTCTCTCCTTCTTATCGCAACCCGAAATCGCCGCTCAAAACGCAATGGATTCATGGTTTGCAACGCCAAGTTCAAAAGCAAAAGCACTCACTTCTCAGGAGTATCAAAACGATCCCGAGCTTTTCCCGAATAAAGAAGTATTAGATCGCAGCTACCTTTATCAGCCGTTAGAACCGAGTAGCATTCAAATTCGCAATCGTATTGTCGACAGTTTGAGATAACTCATGCCAGTATTGAAGAAGCTCTATTTTGTACTTTTACCAACGCTGACATTTGTGCTCCTGATAGCAGGAATCGTGATGTACAACTTCGCATCAAATCATGCTAAGCACATGTATTTGGACAAGGTGCAATCTGATGTGAACACCGCTTTAGTCGCGGCGGAATACGAGCAGCTCGGCTTGTCCTTACTAGTTAAAGATATCGGTTCTTCGTTGCAGTTCCTCCGCTACATTCAAAATCCTGGCGACTACACGACTCTATCGCTATTGGAAAAACGAGTACTCCGAGTATTAAGCCAGAATCACGTCAATCAATTTGGGCAACGCAATGTTTATATCGTGGACCCTACGTTCAAATTAACGCTTTCGACTCTCAGAGCCGATCCTTTCGAGGGGCTAAAAATCCCTGACAAGATTTATGAAAGAGTCTTCGACATATACACCTCGTTAATCAGCAAGAAGGAACTCTCCTACGAAAGCTTCTCTTATGTCTCGATTAGTGGCGAGCTCAGATATTCGTATGTTGCGGCAATTGACCCTTACCTCCTTCCTCAAGATAAACGTGCAAGTAGCAGTTTAAATCGCTACATTTTGATTGCTGACGGACCTCTGATACAACTCTCTAGCTTATTAATCAAATACAATGACGATGACAATATTCAGTTCTTAATCGAGCCATCCTCAGACGCTGCCAACATTGAAAATACCCAATTCGTTATCAAATCAATTGAGCAAACCCAAGATAATATCAATGTGCAGATGACCAGCCGAAATCTCATCGCGCAAGTAAATATTCGAGAACAAAAGTTCAACCATGAGAAAGCCATCATCGCTAAACAAACCTTGTTAGGTGGCTTTGGCACTCTCTTTACGATCATGTTGATCGTGCATTTAGTGGTGCGTTACCAACTTGTGCGCCCGCTTAAAGACTTACTGCAAGAGATATCGATCGGCGGGCTCAAGCTTAGGTATTTCAAGCGTTCATCGGGGCAAAATGAAATTGATGGTTTAAAGAACGCGTACATAGACTCATTAACAGAGTTGAAGTTCGAAGCCGAATTCGACCAACTCACCAAGCTAGCTAACCGACGCTCTTTCATCAGACACCTTGATGTACGACTAAAAAGCTCGATGAGCCCACACTGCTATGTGGTTTGTTGGGACATCATCGATTTTCGTAAAATTAACGATCTCTACGGGGCAAAAGTTGGTGATAATGTACTGATAAGCTTAGCTAAAGCACTGAAAGAGACACTACAAAACCAACAAGCCTCTTTGGGCTTTAGTTGCAGTGATTACTCTTTAGCCAGACTGGGAGGGAATCAGTTTATCGCGATCTTGGAGATGGGTAAGAACCAAGTGATAAACGAAGAAATTGAGAACATCAACAATACGCTGACCGGCACCACCTTCCTTGACTACTATGGGTTTCGATTATCACTCGCAACAGGTGTTTTACCGCTCGACACGCCAAAGTTCGATGAGATTTGGCACCGATGCATCGATGAAATGTTAGCTAATGCGAAGTCTCATAGTGATGGCGAAAGTCGTATTGTTTATGGCGAAGAGTTGTTACATACCTTGGAACGCCATGACGTTGTAGAGAAAAGACTCTTAGAGTGCTGCGAAAGTGACAACTTTGAACTTCGCTTTATGCCTATTTTTAACGCCAAGACACTTCAGATAGATGGCGCGGAGTGCCTGATTCGTTGCCCAGCCTTATTCGATATCGATGCGGGACCAGAAGAATTTATCCCAGTTGCAGAAAAGAGTAACCTTATTGCCAGGCTCGACATGTGGGTCATTGGCACCGCGTTCAAAAGCTATAAAGAGCTTTCAGAACTTCATAAATACAAGGGCACTCTGTCAATTAATATCTCGGCGATGGAGCTCTACAACCGTAATTTTGCCGACAACATCCGTAAAGTACTCGAACGTTATCAAGTGCCACCTGGCAACATTATTATAGAGATTACCGAGACCAGTTACGTGAAAAGTACCAAGCTTACGGTGCAGACTATCGAGAGCCTCAGAAGCTTAGGTTTAAAGGTCTCCCTTGACGATTTTGGTACGGGCTACACAGCGTTTAACCAACTTCTCCACTACCCTGTGGATGAGCTCAAAATTGATAAGAGCTTTATCGATAACATGGTAGACGACAAGGCCGACCGCAAGATGGTCGAATCTATGGTTAACTTAGGCCACTCTTGTGACACGCTAGTCGTCGGAGAAGGTGTTGAGTCGATAGAACAGTATCATTACCTCAGAAAAGCCAACTGTGACCTAATACAAGGCTACTTCTTCAGTCAGCCACTCACTTACCTGGAATTCATCGAGTTTGTTCGAAACCATAACCCGCAAGCAATTTTAAACCCGCAGTCTGTTAGCAGTTCGAGATCTAACGAGCGAATCGTTGCACTCACTCAAAAGCAGTAACCTAAACCTAAACCTCAAAGCCTCTCTTCCTATTCAAGCGCGGAAAGCCACTATAGCTATAACTAGTAGTAGAACTATCTTCATCAGAGCAGGAGCTCTCTATTGGCTGCACATTGAATGAGGAGGCAAATAAAGAATGGCAAAAGCCATGATAGTGAAGCGGGAGAATGGTGAGCGTACAGTCAACAAAACCTAATGATCTAACTTATCTCTGATGCGGGGATTAACTCTGCATTGTCGTTAGTAGCTCCATCATATCTTTAGAGCTGATGTTCTTCTTATGCCTGACTACAGCGTCAATCATCAATTCTAAATTCCCCGCAGAGATATAATCCTTAAGCACGTCATTGAATTTTTCCTGTATCTCATCACTTGTGTACAATTGCTCAGGAATGAAGAATAGAAACTGACTGCCACTACTACGAAACGAGATAGTACTTTCCGGTACCTTTGCCGTCAGGGACTTAGCAGCTGAACTCACCACCAAGTCTCCATATTCAAGTCCATACTTTTGGTTTATCTCACTAAGGTTTCTGATTCTTACAAAGTAAAGGTCGAAATTACCGTTTGTTGGATAGCTGTTCTTAACAAACTGCATGAGCGAGACTCGATTGCGAAAGCCAGTAATGAAGTCGGTAGAATGAAGTTTTCGTTTGATTGCAAAGTCGACGTAAAAAATCGCTCCTGTCACAAGCAGTAGCAACACCAGAAATACGCTGCTTATCTGATGCATCATCACCAACTTGTCGACCATTGTGGTGTTTTCTTCAATAACCGGGCTTTGAAGTCGAAACTTTTCGTTAATAAATTCGACCAGCGTGTTGTAACAAATATCAATTTTCTTCTGCAGTGATTCCTTAGGCAAAGCGCCTTGATTCACCAACTTAATTGAGGATTCTAACGACTTAAACTTTTCAAACTCTGCGGTAAAGTACGGTTTAAAGTTTGCTGAGCGAATAAAATTGGACGATTCAGTGCTGTTGATCAGAATATCAAAGCGACTCCAAGTAATGTCATATGCCAACCACAATTCATCATAATCGATCGTCTTTGCGTGGCTAACCATCAAGAAGTTTGCATACTCTTTGACGAGTTGAAAAACAAACCATGTGGCCTCATTTTGGCGGTTAGAAAAGCTCTTGTTGATGTCATTAATTCGAGTAACACTGTAGATATTGACGGATAGAACAACCACGGCCAAAGACAAAACAACGACTTTGATTGCGGCCATAGACAACAGCTTCTTCATAATTAGCCTCTACAGATGAATATCACGAATCTGCCAAATCATCTTGGCATGGAAATCAGGGGTATTGGTCTCAGGGTTCGCAGAGATTGGATAAATCAACCAATAAGGGCCTTTCTCTCTCACAGACATAAACTCACCATTCTTTTTGATCGCAATGATGGGTTCATAGGTATCGAAATCTTCTTTAGGCACGGCAATTTTATAGTCATTCAATGCCACGAAAGTGACTTGCGGTGATATGGGTAGATCCATATTTTCAAGCACTGTTTGTAACGTCACACCGCTATAAACAGTCAGACCCTCAACCCATGGCAAGGTGGTGGTAATTTCTGTCTGAGGAAGTGTTAGGAGTTGTTCTCTACTTAATGCATGCTTTTTTCCGGAGTGGTCGAACACAGTTAACTCTGAGGCTGCAAAAATCGAAAACGAGCAAAACCAGAGCACAAACAGGAATACAGTTCTCATTCTAAACTCCATTTAAAAAGGTCACTAATTTGAGTCTAGCCTAAAATGACCATTTAACTTGTATCGATGCCACTCGGATTGAACGGTATCACTTTGTGCCAAGCCCCCAGCATCCACCAAGTGTTATCAAGCTCTCTGTCTCCCTTTCCTATAGTCCTTCGACCTCCATAATGGCTCAATAGTGCTGCCCGCCTGAACATTACCTCTCGACCGTCTAGCGATAAAAACACGTATTTTGAACGTTAGAAGTAATCCAATAACCCCTATGAATACGTATCAAACAACAAAATTAACAATAAATATGAGTAAGTAAGTAGCGAGAATGCTTGTTGATGCATAACCTTTAATCGAACGTAAGCAGCTTTAAGAGACCTAATAACGAGTTCCAGTCGTTTCTACTTCACCAGTTGATCTCGTGCGTTGATCTTAAAAAGCTTACTCATTTCATAATCAAGGGAATCGAGAATGAGTTTGAATATAAAAAAATTTAACCCCATGGCCACACTTTCTACCCTGGTAATGACGCTGGTCATGTTTCCTGTTTCTGCCGAAGTTAACCAAGAACAATTCGAGTTAGGTAAACAAAAAGCCAAAGTGTGTATGACCTGTCATGGCGCTGATGGCATCTCAACACAAGATCCCTACCCGAACCTTCGCGGTCAAAAAGTGGGTTATCTCATCTCTTCATTGAAAGATTACCAGACTCGAGAAAGAACCAGTGGCTTAGCGATTCTCATGCAACAACAAGCCGACACCCTCTCAGACCAAGACATCCGTGACATTTCCTATTTCTATTCTGTGCTCGGCAACGAAGCAGGCTCGCTCAGCGATTCAAATTAAGTCAGCGATTCAAAACCTCTAGGCAAGGAGCCTTGTTATGGAACAAGTGACAACGCAATACAGCATTAAGGTCGTGAAGTACTTCATCATTGCATCCTTAGTGTGGGCGATTGTAGGTATGATCATCGGCGTGATTCTCGCCGCGCAATTATATTGGCCAGTCTTAAACTTTGATTCTCAGTATTTCCAATTTGGTCGACTGCGCCCGCTACATACCTCAGGAGTGATTTACGGCTTCGTCGTGAATATCTTGATGGGTACGTCTTTGTACATTGCCCAGCGAACAGGCCATTGTGACTTGTTCAACAAAAGCCTTTCATGGATGGTATTTTGGGGCTGGCAATTCATCCTGTTACTTGCGGTCATTTCCTTACCCGCAGGCCACACTACCTCAAAAGAGTATGCGGAGCTTGAATGGCCAATCGACTTGATGATTGTGTTGGTTTGGGTGCTGTACGCGGTGTTGTTCTTTGGCACCCTTGCTAAACGAAAGGTCAGCCATATCTTTGTGGCTAACTGGTTCTTTGCTGCATTCATTATCGTCGTTGCAATGATTTTCATCGTGAACAACCTCGCGATGCCTGTGTTGGCGATGAAGTCCTACTCTGTGTTTGCAGGCGCTCAAGATGCGATTGTTCAATGGTGGTGGGGACATAATGCCGTCGGTTTCTTGCTGACCGCTGGTGTGATTGGCATGAACTACTATTTCATACCCAAAGCGGCGGATCGACCTATCTACTCGTACCGTTTGTCTGTGATCCATTTCTGGGGCTTGGTCGGCTTTTACACGTGGGCCGGAACGCACCATTTGGTTTATTCTTCTGTTCCCATCTGGATTCAGAACATCGGCATCGTTATGTCTTTGATCCTGTGGCTCCCTTCTTGGGCAGGCGCGTTCAATAGCGCAATGACCCTCCTACAAAATAAAGAAAAGCTGAAGTCCGACTACATTCTTTTATTCTTTTTCTCAGCGATTCTTTACTACTGCTTGGCAACATTCGAAGGTCCGCTACTCGCTATTCGCTGGTTCAACATGGTGGCACACAACACCGAATGGATCATCGGGCACGTACATTCCGCGGCTCTCGGATGGGTTGGGATGTCAGGGATAGCGGTTTTTTACTACTTCATTCCACGCTTATGGGGCCAAACCGATCTATGGTCACGACGACTGATTAAATGGCACTTTTGGCTTGCTCATGCTGGCGTCGCCATCTATGCAATAGCACTTTGGATCGCAGGCATCGGCGAGGGATATATGTGGCTCGCTCAAAATGAAAATGGCGAACTGATTTACAGTTTTGTAGAAGCTATGGACTTTAAAGCACCTTGGCTATTCATGCGTTTCTTTGGTGGCGCGCTGTTTGTACTTGGATTGTTCTTAATGGCTTTCAACTTGTACAAAACGGTTCGTATGCCCGTAACAAATGATGCTAAACACACTGTTAATGAAGGAGCTTAAATGATGAGTAAAGACTTTACACATTCAATCGTCATTTTAATTTTGACCACTGTTGTCGTGGCCTCCTTCTCTTTATTGGTCTGGGTAGTGCCAAGCATTGTCCGTGGCGATGATATTGCCAAAGGCAGCTTAGCGATGCCTCTCACACCGATTGAGTTAGCAGGCCGAGACATATACATCAGTGAAGGCTGCCATGTTTGTCACACACAAATGGTTCGCCCTCTAGAGCCAGAAGTGAAGCGTAATGGGCGCCCGAACCAAGAAGCAGACGATATCTATGAGTTTCCTAACTTGTGGGGCTCTAAACGTACTGGTCCTGACCTCACTAACTTAGGTAGAAAGTATTCTGACCAATGGCATGCTATTCACTTAATTGACCCTCGAAAAGTCGTACCGACCTCGATCATGCCCTCTTACCCGTGGCTATTTGAGCAGACTCTGACTGGCGATGATATTAGCGCCAAAATGGAAGTGTTACGTACCTTAGGTGTGCCTTATACCGATCAAGAAATTGGTGATGCCCGTTTGCAAGTAAGAGGCAAAACCAAAGGTGAAGCTCTGATTCGCTATTTACAAAGCCTGGGTAAAGATACGTCACAGGAGGTATCACAATGAGCACATTCTGGAATCTATGGGCGGTACTCTTAACCTTAATATTCTTTGTTCTGATGGTGTCTGTTGTCGTTAAATACTGGCGTAGCAATCACAAGGCCGATCACGACCACACCATTGGCACCTTTGATGGTATTGAAGAGAAAGATGCGCCTCCACCTAAGCTGTTATTTATCAGTTATGCAGTGGCATTTCTTTTGTCTGCGGGTTATTTGGTGCTCTACCCCGGGCTCGGCGAATGGGAAGGGTTAGTCGATTGGGAACAAAGCGACGATAAGCTCAGTTCACCATCCACCACTCTCAATGAGCAATTTGCACAAACCAGCGAAACCACGTTAGAAGGACTAGCTGCTGTCCCAGAGATCGTGAACAGCGGTAGGATTCTATTCCAAACTCACTGTGCCGCTTGTCACCGCGATAATGCACAAGGTCAGAAACACTTCCCTAATCTTATCGACCAAGAATGGTTATACGGCGGCAGTGATGAAGCTGTGATCCATTCGATTGCCAAAGGGCGAAATGGAGCGATGCCGGGTTGGAGTGAAATCATGCGCCCAGACGAGGTGGCAAAAGTCTCCTACTATCTAGCCTCCCTCAACCAACGTCATACCGATGTGCCGGAGATTAAAGTCGAGCTCGGTAAAACCTTGTTCGTCCAATACTGTTCGTCTTGTCATGCCGATGGTGCTGTCGCTAACCCAGCGATTGGCGTACCTGATCTTTCCGATGATATCTGGCTTCACGGAGGGAGTATTGAAGAGATTCAGCACACCATCAATTACGGTTTGAACAACCTAATGCCTGCGTTTGATGAGCAGCTCAGTGAGAACGAGATACTCGCGCTTGGGGCTTATATCCGACACGCTGGTGACGTAGAGCAACAACGGCTCGCGAGTTTGAAAGCATCATCTGTTGAGCGCGGAGAATATCTCGCTTATGCCGGTGACTGTGTGGCTTGTCATAGTGCAGAAGGTGGCGAACCCTTTGCTGGCGGCCTACCCTTTGTCACCCCCTTCGGCACCGTGTATTCAACCAACATAACGCCACACACTACCGAAGGTATTGGGACTTATGACTTCGATGATTTCCGAGCGGCGTTAGTCGCAGGTAAAGGCAAGAATGGTTACCTGTACCCTGCAATGCCTTACACCTCCTATCAATACCTCACCGACCAAGACATGGTGGATTTATGGGAATACATGCAGTCAATCACCGCCGTGCCGCGACGCAATGATGACAACAGCATGATGTTTCCATCCAATATTCGCTTAGGTTTGCTTGGCTGGAACATCGTATTCATGGATACCGACCCTATTGATTATGAAGTGCCAGAGGAACTCAAAGGAGAAATTGAGAATGTCGATAAGTGGCAACAAGGCAAATATTGGGTCGCAGGACTTGGTCACTGTTCGGAGTGCCATACGCCAAGAAACATTGCCCAAGCACTGATACCAGAACGTATTTTCCAAGGTAACTTGATTGACGGTTGGAACGCGCCTGATATCACAGCTAATGAGCTCTACGTCGATGGTTGGGATGAAGCAACACTCACCGACTTTTTACACACCGGACATTCAGACAAAGGCACCGCTTTTGCGGGTATGGCTGATGTAGTGAAAAACAGCCTAAGCTTGATGACGCGTGAAGATATCGAGTCGATGTCCTATTACCTACTCAGTGGGGACATCAACAACACCATTGCCAGTGATGCCGTTCAGTTACAGCCTAAAGGGTTTGATGAAGCTGCGTATGCCAGTGAAATCTACACCACGTATCGTCAAACTTGTGGGGCGTGTCATGGTGACGATGGTAAAGGTCGCGACCCAATCGCCCCTACTCTGTTGAACAACGGTATTATCATGCACAGCGACCCATTCAATACCATTGCGGTAACGGTGCGCGGCTTGCAACCCACCTATCTCGACAAAGATCGAAACTTCATGCCAATGGCAAGTTTTGAGGATGTACTGTCGGATCAACGCTTAGCTGAGTTAATCACGTTTGTGCGTTTAAACCTTGGCGACAGAAATGAACCGGTCACGGCTGAGCATGTTCGAGAGGTAAGAGAAACACTTGAAGCAGCAGGCTATGCAGGTGGATTACACACCACACCTGAAATGTACGAAAATCGAGATAAGAACATTAACATACGATAGGCGCTGTAGCTGTGCGTAGCCGATTGGCCCAACAAGCAGCGAACAGCACGTAACTTTTATGTTTGCCTAACAAGCCAAAAGGAGACCACTGTGTCTCCTTTTCTTTTGCCCAAACCCAAGTTTTCGATACTTTGCCGTACAACACAATTGTAACTAACTGATTACACAATTAAGCAGAGCTGCACATAATGCGATCAATCTCGCAGAACAAAGATGACACCAAGTGCATAATATGCAAAATTTTCTAAAGATGTACTAAGGACAGTTATGGATACAACTACACTCATCTACGATACGTTGGAAGGCCTGTCGAGCGCAAAGCCTCAGCAACACGCTCAAATCCGCCAAAATCTATATAACCAATTAGATTTATCATTTGAGAAGCAGTTGGCTTTGTATTCATCAGTTCTTGGTCCAGCAAGTGCTGGTAGATTGACCGATTTGGATAGTGCAGTGATGTCTGCACGCAAGATTGTTGGCTTAGAAAACAGCTAAGCAATCTTCAACCTATCTCAACTTTAACGCTGCCATTGTGCAGCGTTTTTTTATGGACGCTATTTACGATAAGTAAGGTTGGTTACAATAAATGCTGTTAGTTGCGATAAATACGGTTAGTTGCGATAAACGCGGTTAAGAAGATAAGTGCAGTTAGGTCTGTTTTTCAAGTTACACGTATTCTCATTTGGTTAATCTTATGTTCCATTTTTAACAGGTGTGTAACCACAATAATGGCGCTAATGTTAGTAGCACGTTAACCACACATCGGATGGAAGAATCATGAGAGTACTTATTGAATATACACAAACAGGCAAATACCGTGATCATGCGTGGGAAGCATTAACGATTCGTTCAAAAGGCGAAATTCAAGCTGTAACTCCCTCTTATGCGGCTCAGCTTATCGAACAGAACCGCGCCAGCTTATCGACCACTGAAAATCAAGATATCGTCATCCAACCTTAATGGCTTCAAGGGCTACCCCTCCTAGTTCCTTAAATCGAATAGTTCGATGACATAAAAAAACGCTGCATGGGTGCAGCGTTTTCTTGTTTCTGGCGTATCGTATTTCTAACGTAGATAGTTTCTAAAGTAGAAAGCTTCTAACGCATCTTGTTTCTAGTGCAAATAGCTTGATTACTTTGGCAGATTTTCTAACGCTTCAACCATCGTCATCAATTTATCGACAATCCTTTCGCCGTCTACTCGCAAGCCATTGTG
This sequence comes from Vibrio sp. 10N.222.52.C3, assembly GCF_041474195.1. NCBI lineage: Bacteria > Pseudomonadati > Pseudomonadota > Gammaproteobacteria > Vibrionales > Vibrionaceae > Vibrio > Vibrio sp. 10N.222.52.C3. Next base: position 20,558 of record NZ_JBFRTQ010000157.1, read on the forward strand.
TTCATATTCATTGGTGATCCACGCTTTCGAGTTAGGAATGTTCGCCAATGTTTCACGGCTGTAATCCAACTCAACGTACATGTCATCGGCGTAAACGGCACACGCCATTGGCACTGTATTCTTGCTCAACTGCTCTGCGTTGTACAAAGTGCCCCAGTCCGACTTTTCAGCCAACATGTTCGCGGCTTCACGCAGTGGCTTCAGCGTTTCAAGTTGGTCGAACATCCATGGGTACACCATTTCACCAGTAAACCAGAACTCACTGCCCGATTGGTAGTTGAAGTGTGGGTACTGCTCACGAACACGATGTGCAGACCAGTTAGACGCTGTACCTTGACAGTAAATCGATTCATGCAAGATTGCGTAAATTGGGTTAGTTAAGTAACCCTGCTCTTGCTGCATTTGATTTAGGAAGCTGTAGCTCAGCTGTCTGTTACCGTTCACTTCAACAAACGCACTCTCCAGTGTGAAATACATTGGAAGGTTTGCTTCGCCGCCACCAAGATTAATACCTATTAGCTGGAACTGTTCAACTGTGAACACCTGACCGTTTGGCAGTCTCACATCGTTGTTGAGCAGGTAATCAGAGATCTCGCGACACATAGCTTGTGCTTGTGGGAACTGAGCAAAGAAAGCTCTGTTTTTGTCTTCTACACGCTTGTAAGTCGCACGATAAACATCGTCAGCTTCTCGTTCAATAGAAGGAATGCCGCCCGTCACATAACAACGCTGCAAGCTCTGTGGGAACAGTGACAAATAGCTCAGTGTACAGAAGCCACCAAAGCTTTGACCAATCGTCGACCATTGCTTAATACCAAACTGTTCACGAATCGCTTCAGCGTCACGAACGATGTTATCCGCTCTGAAATGCGTTAAGTATTCGACTTGTTGTTCTGGAGACAAATGCGCCAAAGTTTCATGGCTGATAACCGTGCTGTTGCCAGTACCACGTTGGTCTAGAAGCAGAACACGGTAGTTTTGTAATGCACGCTTTAGCCAACCCGATTGACCACTCACCCGTGGAGAAGGAAAACCTGGGCCGCCTTGAAAGTAGATCAACCACGGCAGCTCTTGCTCATCTTTAGCGAGATCAACCAGCTCACGTGCGAAGACTTGGATCTGTTGTCCATCTTTGGCTTGATAATCAAGTGGCAACTCGAAAGAGTGCTGACGGTACAGGGTGGTTCCATCAATAAAGTTAGCTTGCACGCTTCATTCCTTTTTATCTGATTCTAAAGTCATTGGTACGAATAAAAATGGCACCCTTTGGCACCGTAGTTAGCAAGATACGCATACTAGCTTGTAAATGAAACCGTTTGTTGAACCTGAATGTGAAGGTACTTCATTAAATCGCCAAATTAGCTTTATACGCGTAACAACTTGTGTCAAAACAGAGAGTTTAAGATGTGATCTATTGAGAAGAAGAACAAAAGTGGGACACAAATAAAAAGAGCTTAACGAGGTGAGGATACGTTAAGCTCTTTGGTTTTATCTGTTGTAAATGAGGTTTTTAGGTTGAACAAGCTCAGGCTTTAAAGGTTTAGTTTCTATAAGCCAAAGATCTATAAACTGAGCTTCTGTAACTTATAGCTCTATAAAACAAAGCTAAGAAGCCTCGAGCTCACCTGCACCTTGAATTGAACGTTGGCTGTTTTCAACAAGGATAGCCGTCGCCGTTTCTTTCAACGCGCCCCACTCTCCATCGTCAACTTCAATGCCCTCGTTCCACGCCTTCTCTTGAGTTTTAAAAAGCGCTTCCGATTCAATGTGTGTTTGGTAGCCATCTGACAAACGTTCGATATCGAAATCCTGGACGGAAAGCTCGATGGTCATATTGTGGATATGATCGTCCGATGTCAGTGGCGAATCTGATAAAAACAGTTCTGGTGCAACGCAACCACGGTTAAGCACATACAAGGTGCTCTTAGGGTTTGAGCCATTGTCCCAACGTGCAGTACACGCGATGCCTTTCGCTGCGAGTTTTACAAGCTCACTGTACGCTAACCAACGGTTATGGCAGTTGTTTAGCTCGATTTTCAGCGTCTTTTTACCGACCATTTTTTCAATGGCGTAATCCATCACCACAGGAAGATGACACGCTAAGCTCGCCTTGTGCAGGTCCACTTCAACTGTGTTGTCGCTTGTCACTTGGATGTCTACAGGGCAATCGTCTTCTAGCCCCATAAAGTTGCTCGCATTGTTAAAATGACGAACACCATCCAAGCCAACCATTTGTAAATCTGCCACCATGTTCGCTATCACATCGGCTTCACCACATGTAGGCTTTGTTTCCTAAATCA
>NZ_JBFRTQ010000158.1:0-16693 GCF_041474195.1 Vibrio sp. 10N.222.52.C3
TTCGTAGAGAGATAATTTTATTAATATTTATGTTGTTCACGTTTTAATATCCATATTTCACTTTTTATGAAGATGAATATCCTAGCTTTAACCAAGGTCAACTATTTGTGATGGCAATGTATAAAGTTATTTTAAATTCGTAAATATAGGAAACCTAGTGTCAATATCACGCTTTGTATTTGGTTATTGTTAAATTAATTGGATCAATGACTCATTTGCATAATATCAATAATGTAAGGCGTAGAGGCTAGGCGTAGTTAATAAGGATGAGAGCTCATCCTTATTATTGTGAGTAATATATCGAATTGAGAGAGTGTTAATTTAATGTGGAAATTAAGTTATTTATCAATTAGCTAAAAGCGAGCTGTTCGGTAATTTATATTGATAGGTATATCATCCATTTAAGGATAACACCCAAGCCAAAGACGCCAGCGGTTTCAATTCAATATTAAAACTGCCAACACTGTTCTCAATGTCGAGCACTTGTTGCGCTATGCCTTCAATATATTCATTGAGTATGTGACGACCATCAACTAATTTGAGTTTTTGGATTACATCACTTGGAATCTTTAAGTGAATATTTTCAGTGGTATGTTGGCTGAAATTAGCTGCAACAATGGTTAGCTCTTGGTGGTCAGAGCGCAGAAATGCGTAGACTGAATCACTTAAGTTACAGCACTGGTGTAAGTCTTGGTAATCACCTGTTATCGATGAGTGCTCTAGCGAAAAGTTCATTACCTTTTGATAGAAGTGACGCAGCTGCTTTTCGTTTTCGTCTAATAGCCCGCCATCGAATGCGCCGTGGTTCATCCATTTTTGATGCTGTGGGACACCGATGTATTCGAAGATGGATGTACGAGAGGGTTGTCCAAAGCCAGCGTTCTCCGCACCGGGTTCGCCGACTTCTTGCCCAAAGTAGATCATGGTTGGAGAACTACTCAATAACGCGCTGACTAGCATTGCAGGCTTCGCTATATTTGGGTCACCTACAAATTCAGGAGACGCGATGCGTTGTTCATCATGGTTATCCAAGAAGTGCAGCATGTGATGTTCAATATCCATCATTTGATGTTGGATTTTGGGGATGATAGCCGTGGAAGTATTGCCTAGCATGATGTCTTTTAGACCGTCGTACAGATCTACTTTGTCATAGAGGTAGTCCATTTTGCCTAAGTGGATATAGTCGCGATATAAGTCCGGTTGGTACACCTCAGCCATTAAAAAGGCATCTTGGTTTTTCATCTTTATAGATGAATTAAGGTAGCTCCAAAATTCGACTGGAACCATCTCAGCCATATCGTAGCGAAACCCATCAACACCTTTATTCAACCAAAACAAGGCGATATCTCGGAATTTAGCCCAAGAGTTAGGCACATAAACAGATTCCCAGAAACGGAAATGATCCATGTAATTGCGTTGAGCATAGTCACTCGGTAGTTCAGGGAAGTCTTTTGAACCGTCTGGTCGCATGCCATAATTGATTTTCACCGTTTCATACCAATCATCGAAACTAGGCTTGGCTAAACGTGAGCCGTTACCTGTCCATTTGGCGGGCGTCTCTATAAACGGGGAGTTTAGGTTGGGATGCTGTTCACCACCTAGCGGCGTAAAGGCGGGCTCTATGTCTGGCAATTCAAAGGTGCTGTTGGGAATGTAGTAGAAGTTATTGTCTTTGTGGTATTCCAGCGTTGTGTCATCTTGAGCGCCGAAGTCACTGACACCTTCTGGGTTGTTTAAGCCTTTATAATGACGCGCAACGTGATTCGGTACGATATCGATAATCACTTTTAAACCATTGTCGTGACTTCTTTTGATTAGTGCCTCGAACTCCTCTAGTCGGCATTCAGGGTTGTCTGCGAGATCTGGGTTTACGGAATAGTAGTCTTTGACGGCATATGGTGATCCCGCACGGCCTTTTACCACGCTAGGGTGATCGTCTGAAATACCAAGGTGCTTGTAGTCATTGATGAGCGCATGATGTGGCACTCCGGTATACCAAATATGAGTCATACCGAGTTTGCGGATTTCAGACAGCGCTTTGTCGGTAAAATCACTGAACTTACCGACGCCATTTTGCTCGATTGTGCCCCATGGAACATGTTGGGTGTTTTTATTGCCAAATAAACGCGTAAAAACTTGGTAGATGGCGTACTTTTGGTTGTACATATTTATAATTCCTTTAACTTCCATCATGTTATGTAGGGATGAAAGGGCTTGTTTATTCTTTGCAGGCTAACCGAATTACAATATGCCTTGCTCATCCTTATCAAAATCTATAGGGCGTAATTGCTACAGTATGTGAGCTGTTGCTCAAAAGGAGTCATGTTGTCTTCATCTATTCAAATCGTTATCTCCTATTTGGTTCTGGTGGCGGTGTCTGTGTTGTTTGCGGAAAGTTCTAAAGCGCTGTTGGTGTGGTATTTGGTTATCGGTTTCGTGACGTTTTTTGTGTACGCGAAGGACAAGCGAGCAGCGATCAATGGCAATTGGCGTGTGCCAGAGAAAACTCTGCATATTTTTTCTGTTGCTGGTGGCTGGCTAGGGGCGTTGATTGCTCAAGATAAGCTGCGTCATAAAACGCAGAAGCAGCCGTTCAGAGCCATATATTGGGTGACAGTGGCAGTGAATGTTGCGGCGTTTGCGTGGACGTTAACCCCGAGCGGGCAGGCGACGTTTGGACGTTGGCTTAGCGAGGTTATTGGATACTTGTAATGAAATTGATGGCTAGTAATCACTTACTAACCATCATAGGAAAGCTATTTTGTTATAACATCGGAATCGTTGAGGCTAACAGCAAGCCTGCCATACCGTAGTTGAAGCTTTTGATACGGACTGGTGTTGTTAACCAGTGTTGCAGTTGTTTACCTGCCGCTGTCCAGAATGTCACGGATGGTAAGTTGGCGAGCGTGAAGATACCTGCGATGATCGCAAGCTCCCACCATGAACTGCCGCTGCTATAAACTGAAATTGCCGTCAGCGCCATTGACCAACCTTTAGGGTTCACCCACTGAAAACTGGCAGCGCCGAGGAAGGTCATTGGTTTAAAAGCTTCAGTACTTTTCGCTTTGCCGCTCAATGCTATCTTGATTGCAAGGTACACGAGGTAAGCAAGGCTCAGGTATTTCAGTATTTGGTGAGTAACTGGGTACGCGTTGAAAATGCCCATTAAACCGAAGCCAACCAGCAGCAACATGGCTGCAAACCCTAGAGCAATGCCAAGCATGTGTGGAATAGTACGGGCAAAGCCAACATTTGCTCCTGATGTCATGAGCATGATGTTATTTGGACCTGGTGTGAAGGTCGAGACAAACGCAAACAAGGCAAGTGCGCTAAGTTGTTCTAAAGGCATTATGGTTCTCCAGCAGTAAAATGAACGAAGTGACTGACCGGTCATGACTTTCACGTGTTGAGAAACATAGTAGGTGGAAAGTGAGGCAATTATGTGCTTTTATTTCCTCAATTATCACTTAATGCACAATAATAAGTACTTATGGATAGATTTGACGAAAGGATATTGCAAGAGCTTAAATTGGACGGCAGAATCTCCAATATTGAGCTTTCTGAACGAATTGGTTTGTCGGCTTCAGCGACCTTAAGGCGAGTACAAGATCTCGAGCGTAAAGGGATCATTCAAGGTTACCGTGCAGTTCTGGATAATGGCCTGATGGGCGTTGGCTTTATTGCTTACGTTTCGATTGGTTTATCGAGCCACAGCAAAGCGGCTCAACTAGAGTTTGAACAGCATGTCAGTATGGAAAAAGAGGTGGTGGAGTGCCACAACATTACCGGTGCCAACGAGTACTTGCTAAGGGTAGAAACCAAAGATCTACCGGGCTATAAGAAGTTTCATGCCGATGTGCTTGGGGAATGTGCTCAGGTGCAATCTATTACGACTATGGTTGTGATGGATACCCCTAAAGACGAACGCTAGTCGAGTTTTATTTCAGGAGAGGCGCAGTGCCAAATACCAATCAGTTGTTATTGTTCTTAGATGTGGTTCAACAAGGGTCGTTTACCAAAGCGGCAACCTTGCACGATATGGACAACTCATCACTCTCTAAACAGATCAAAAAGCTCGAGCAAGATTTAGGTGTTCAGCTGCTTAACCGCTCTACACGCTCGTTTTCGTTGACGTCGGCCGGGGAAGATATTCTCGCACAAACCTATGTGCTGAAAGACACTATCAATCAGATCCAAGGAATTGCAGATTCATACCAGTCTGAACCCAAAGGTGTGCTACGAATTACTTCACCGATCTATTTTGGGCAGCAATATTTGCAACCTATCATCACTCAGTTCATGAGAAAGTACCCAGATGTTCAGATCGTACTTTCACTAGACGATAAGATCGCCAACATCATTGCAGGGCAGTTTGATATCGCGTTTCGCTTCAGTAAGCTTGTTGAATCGAATTTGATTGCGAAGAAGATTGCCGACAGTAATTTCATGTTGGTCGCGTCAAACGATTTTGTGAAGCAGCACGGTGAACCGAAAACGCCACAAGATCTACTCGCTCTACCTGCGGTGATTTATACCAATGGTGATATGACGGTCGACCATCTGCGCATTAGTGAAGAGCCGGGAGGTAATACCTTCCAGAGCCTAACGATTCGTGGCAACTATAAGGTGAGTGATGTTCGTACTATGGTGTCTTGTGTGAAAGATGGTCTAGGTTATGGCTTCCTTGATCAATCAAACCTGTATGCCTCAATGAAAGAACTTGGCTTGGTCACTTTACTGCCGGATTATCCGATCTCTACGATTGATACCGCAATCTACGCTGTCTATCCGCACCGTAAGCAAACCAAACTAGTCAAAGAATTCATCACTACGGTTCAAGACTATATTGGCTCTCCGACCATTTGGGAAAAGATGCAGCAAGATTAGCTGAATCTCTAATCGTTCAAACATAAAAAAGGAGCCAGAACGTCGAACGATCTGGCTCCTTTTTATTCCTCCGGCTATAGCTGATTTACAATGTAAAGCTTAGCTATATCTGGCGTGAATGGCTCTTTTACTAATGTCTATCAATGCTCATGAATAACTTCTTTACCACTTGGGTAGGCTTTTGAACCCAGTACATTACCGTCGACTTCTTTACCATAGTAACCTTGGTGGTTGTGGTAACGCTTAGCATTGCCGGTAACATCACCCTTGTATCTAGGATCTTGTGGGCGTTCATGACTGTTCACAAATGCGGCCACATCCCACGCATCTTGAATTGAAAGCTGTTCGCTCTTCCCTAGCGGCATGTTTTCGTAGATGAAGTAGGCTGCTGTATTTACACGGTGCATACCTGCACCCCAGTTGAACGAATTCTCGCCCCAAAGAGGTGGTAGGTATGAGCGACCATCCGCCCCTTTAATACCTTCACCATTTTGACCATGACAGGTTTGGCAGCTGGTTTGGTAAACCTTTTCACCACGAGCGATTGAGGGTTCTTGTTCAGGGTTTGCAATCTTAGGGTAGCCACGACCGGCAAGTTTACTGCGGTCATCGATTGGGTATTTGCTTAACAGTTCTTCTGGAAGAGGGAAGCTTTCAGCTTTACCACCAATTTGTAAATCAGCATCGCTGATCTCAGGAACGGGTGTGTCTTGCATGCCGTTCTTGTCTAAGATTCCCCCCATCGCCAGCCAGTATGAATAAGCCGTTAGTGCGACCATTTCTTTTGAACCCTCAGCCGGTGGCAGGCCATTCATTGAGTAGGTGAAGCAACCTTGGATACGTTCTGCGTAGCTGTTTACCTTGTCGTTCTTGGAACGATACGCAGGGTAGGCCATGTACGCACCCCAAAGAGGTGCTGCGTTAGGCTTCATGCCCGCTTGCATGTGACAGTTTACACAGTTTTGTTCATTGCCTACGAACGTACCACGCATCTGTTGTGAATCGACAAACAGCGAATAACCCAATTTTACTTTGTCGCCAAATTCCCCAGCAGGGATATCAACCAAGTCTCGTGGCACCAGATATTTGTTATCTTGAGGCTTCTCAACGGCTGGCAGTTCGGTTTGGCGATCGGGCAACTCTGCTTCGGCATAAGCGATTCCAGAGGCAAGGGTTGCGGTAATTAGAAGTAATGTTTTCATGCGAGCCCTTTAGTATCGGAAAGAGGCGAAGTAGTAAGACAGGTTTTTGATCTCATCGTCGGTTAACTTGCCCGCGATATTACCCATCATGTTCAAATCATCACCCTTACGAGTGCCATTTTTCCAAGCGTTGAGCTGAGTTTGAATGTAGTCGGCATGCTGGCTTGCTAGGCGCGGGAATTTGTCCACGCCCATACCGCTTGGCCCATGACAGGTTGCACAGGCTGGAATGTTTCTATCCCAATCGCCTTGGAATACAAGTTTACGATAGGGGTTATCGATATCAGCCTGTGAGCCGCGCTGCTCTAAATCGGTAAATTCGTATGAAGGTAGTGATGCAAAGTATTCTGCGACCTCACGACGAACAGCGGGATCAGATACACCGTCAGCCATTCCCTTCATGATCGCGCTTTGACGCTCACCACTTGAGAACAGAACCAGTTGATGTTCTAGATAGTCAGCATTGAGCCCTGCAAGCATAGGGGCAATGTTGGGCATGCCTTTACCGTCGGCTTGATGGCAGCCGCTACAAGTTTCTGCGGCTTCTGGCATTGGATTGGGTGCTGCTTGTGCAAAAGCGGATAAAGAAAGGCTTCCTAGAGCAGCGATGCAAAGCGTTAGAGTTTGAGTTTTAATTGTCAGCTTAGTCATGAGGCGTCGCTATTGGTTGTAATGCACGCATTTTCGACATAATTGGTTGTTCGCGCTATTGTGGATTTCCACATTAATTCACTTGGAACTTGAGGTGAGTCTCACATTAATAACCTCAGTTACCATAATGGTATTGATGTGAACTTCTATAGGTTGATCCAACTGCCGTTTATGAAATGCAAGGGAACTGCCATGTTCGCCTCGGTATAACTCCTTGTTAAGGCTCTTTTATGGCACCGATTGTATAAGCATAGCTGCTTTATGGATGCGGGCTAAAAAAGTTGTGGTGAAATGAAGATTACCTAATGGCTTTGGGTTGATTACTCTATCTAGAGCGGATGCTTTATCTAGATTGGGTACTTTATGTAGATTGGACGTTTATCCAAATAGGCTGCTTTTCTAGATCAAGGGGACGAAAAAGCAGAGCAACCTCGAATGACGAAGTTGCCCTGTTGTGTTCTCATCTGCAAATCAGATAAGGAAGTGTTTTGAATCAGTGATTAAGTTATAGCTTGCTGAGTTTAAGCTAGACCTTGTAGATCTTAGCCGGAAGCGCTTGTCTGGCTGCTGCTCCTACAACCCAATCTAACATGACGCCTTTGCCTTCTCTCGTCGGGTCAATCAAGCCTATATCATTGATGTTAACGCCATCGTTCGACTTCATCTTCACTGGTTGTTGTGCGTCACCAATCCAGTGTGCGCGTTCACCGAGCTCTTTGTGTCCAAAGCCGTGTTCAAAGCCTAATGTGCCTTGTTTGATGCCATCAATCACCATCGCCAACGCGTGTGTGGTTGAACTCGGTGTTTCAATGGCAAATACGTCGCCTGTTTTGATACCAGCAGAAGAGGCGTCTTGCGGGTGAATGTAAACTGGGTTCACTCCTTTGATCGACTCTAAGCGTGGTGATAAGTTAGACACCGCACTGTGAATGTTGGATTTAAAGTTGGTCAGAGTAAATGGCCAATCTTTGGTCGGGAACTGCTCTGCTAAAGGTGTGCCGTCTGCCAGCTTCTGTGGATACCATGTCGGGCAACCCATGTACTGTTCGCCACTGATGGTGTTGCGAGAGGTCCCCAGCTTCTCATTCCAGATAGCCAAAGGTTTGGTCCATTTGTACTTCATGGTTTCATTGGTGTAGGCATTGGTTGCGTCTTCAAAACGACCGCCACGCGCAAAAATGTACGCTACTTTGAGCATCTCTTCAGGCTTGAGCGTTTTGTTCATCACAGGCACTAGGCGCTCAAGACCAGACCAAACAATATCTTCCGCATCCACATTCGGCACGCCACCTTTTACGAACGCTAAGTTAGCAGCCGAGCGCAGGTAGAAGTCTTCAGCGCTATGAATACCGTGCCAGTTACCTTGATTGTCTTTGATTACGTTGTCGCCGAAGCCACCTAGGCCAAGCGTTTTTGCTAGATCAATAAAGAAGTTCTCTAGGTTGATGGCACGTCCGTCTTGAGTGCGGGAAGTTTTAGGCTCAACAATCGGCCAACGAGCGGTGATCGCTTTGGTCGCGACACCATGCCAAGGTGTTGCCATGCCCCAGCTCTCGTAGGTCACTGTGTCTGGCACTAGGTAATCCGATAAGGCAGTCGTTTCATTGATAAAGGCATCGATAGACACGATCAAGCCAAGCTGTTTGGGATCTTTAAGCTTCTCGCCTAGCAGGTTGTCTAAGCCTGGGACACCATATAGTGGGTTCGCCATGTGGTTGATCCACGCTTTTGCACGGTAAGGGTAGCCATCAATCGCCGCTGATAAATGCTCGGTTAACAGCGGTGCAGAGATTGGGTACCAAGGCGCGCGTGTTGGGTAAGGTGATTCACCTGCCGCAACGCGACGTTTGTATTCGCTGGTCTTGTGATATGGGAATTTGCTGCGAGATAAGAACACGCCCTGTGGCTTGGTCTTGCCTTTAAACTTTGTAAAGTCGTAACGAGGACCTGCAACCGAAGTCGGGTAGCCACCCGCTTTCGCCATCGCACCGCCTTTCGCGTTGATGTTACCGATCAGCGCGTTCAGCATTAAGATAGAGAACGAGTTGTAGAAGCCGTTGGTGTGCATGTTGCCACCGTGAGTATCCACGACTGCTTTCGTCCCGTAACTGGTAAAGCGTTTCGCTAGCGCAATAATTTGGTCCTGCGGGATCTCACACTGCTCACTGTAGTATGCAAGGTCATATTTGAAGGCTTCTTCCTTCAATCTTTGTAGAGAAGACTTAACACGAACAGTCTGACCATCAACTTCTACGTCTTGATCGACGAACAGAGCCGCTTCATTCACCTGAAGATATGATGCTAATAGTGACGTTGTCACATCAAGTGCGATAAATCCGTCATCGTCAGACATCGGTTCGCCTGTTTCTAGCAACCCTATATCCGATGCACGAAGCATACGCCCATTTTGTGGGTGCGACTCGTCACTGATCACAAGGTGAGATGCATTACACCAGTGTGTGGTGCCTGCTTGCTTCATCGCTTGCGCACTTGGGCGAGACAAGAAGTCGTGATTGTAGCGCTGGTTGTCGATGATCCATTGGATCATGCCCAGAACTAATGCTGAATCGGTGCCCGGTTTGATCGGTAGCCAGTTGTTGCGATCGCCCGCCGCAAGGCTTGACGATCCTGCCGGAAGGCTTGGAGTCACAATGGTGTAGCTCAGTTTTCCGTTGGTACGAGCCTCAGCCAATTGTCTCGCTTGGCGCTTAAACGGGTTACCCGCTTGAGCTGGAGACATGCCGATGAAAAGAATGAACTCTGCGTTGTTGAAGTCGGGTTTTAGGTGCGAGAACTTGTCTAGATCGTTCATGATCGCGCCAGAACCTGCACGGAATGCGTAGCCACAGTAAGAGCCGTGGTGACCGAAGTTTCGTGTACCATAGCTGTTGAATGCAAAGCGCTTCAAGATGTCATCACGGCCTTCATTACCAGCATTCGTCACCAACAATTGGTTGGCTTTTGGACCGTATTCAGGGTTATTTGGATCAAGTGGTGTTTCGATATCGCGAATCGATCGTAAGCCTTCCACTTCGCCTTCACCGAACAAGTCACCACCTTCGGTGATCTCAGTGATTAGTTGCTCGTAGCTGATCGGTTCCCACTTGCCTTCACCACGTTTACCGACACGTTTGAGCGGTTGAGTGATTCGGTATGGGCTGTTTTGAATCTCTAACATGCCATTACCACGGGCGCAGGCTGTCGAACGATTATTGATACCGGATTCTCCAGACAAGCCAATGTAGGCGTCTTTTACCGGTGTTTTGAACGGGATTTGCTGATCACTTGATAGCGGATGGTAGGGATTGCCCGAGATACGCAAAATTTCGTCATTGCGATTATCGATACGTACACGCAAGCCACACAGTGTCCAACAACCGAAACACATTGATGGTGCTACGCGCTGATTTGGATTAGGCGAGATCTTATCTTGTTCATCGACACTGTATTCCGTCTCTAACGAATTACCGTGGTGGATGTGGTTGGTTTTCTTACCCGCGGTGCCATCAAGAGCACCGTGAACCATGTGTTTTGTGGTTGTCGCATAACCTGCAGCAAAAGCTCCAACACCACCGGCAGCAAGGCCTGCTTTTAAAAATTGACGACGTTTGTTATCCATGATGATTCCCCAGACTACAAGCTATGTGAGCGGTTAAGTGGTGACGATGTTTTTTGAGCTGATTTAGCTGATATTGTTTTTGTCGATACGATTTCAGAGGCAAACAACGCAAGCGCTAACCAAAGGCCACACATACCAATAATGCCAAGTAACCCAGCGCTACCCATAGGCAGTTCATAAGGGAATGCACCCACATCGAAACGTGGAATGGTTTGAACTTCCATCATGGTGACCCAACGTACCGCCCATGCAGAAACTATGGTCGCAAGCGCAACACAGATAATTCCTAGCTTACTTTGCGATAGGCGTTGCAGTGGTAGAACCAAGATCATGCACAGCAAAATGCTGGTGGTCATGATGCCTAAATTGATGCCCCAAGCGTCGTTCTCATACAGGCTGAAGTGACCATGGTTAGATGCCCAAATCGACGTGAGAATGATGGCAAGGCCACCCGTTAAGGTAATGGTTCTTTGTATCAGAGCTAGGTCTGTTGGTTTTAAGCTTGGTTTGCTTGAAGGCAGCAGAGCCCAAATCAACAGCGTTAAACCTGTAGCAGCAAAGAATGCGGTCGTGAACCAAAGTAGTGGAGAAGCCGGTTGATGCCAAAGCGGTCGGCTCGCCAAAATCGCAATCTCTGCGCCTGTATAAAGCGCGATGCTTAGGCCCGAAATAGCCGTCACAGCAGCGAGTGCAATCATCAGCTTTGATGATATTTGCCATTTACCTAGCGTCAGCCAAGACAAACGTTTTAGAAGTGGGTTTTCACTCTCTTTGAGCTGTGCGATGTCATCACACAGGTAAACCCAAGCAGTCGCAACAGCCAGACCAGAAAACAAAGGTAGAAACAGAGAGCCCAATGACATCCATGACCAAGGTGTGATGTGAGCATAGAAGTGCCACGCACGTCCGGGTTGATGCAAGTCACCAGTAAGTGCTAATGGCCCAACAATCGCGCCGATGGCCATCACAAGCACAAGGGCAGAACGAAATTGGTGGCTGGTTGAGTTCTTGAATATCAGTGCAATCAAAAACAGAATAGCGGCCGCGTAAGCCGAACCAATGTAGAAGAAATATTGAACCGCCCACGGTAGCCAAGCGATCTCTTGAGCGGGAACTAACACCTCAGTGATATTCATGCTGTCTCTCCTTGTTTGCCTTGTGTCGCGATTGCCAATTCTTGTTTGCTAGAGGATGAGTTATCGATGGCGGCTGGATCATAAATCGCAGGTTGGCCTTCAATGTGGCTAACGAATCGCTCATTCATGCCGATATAGAAAACATGTGGGTTGGTATTCTGCTCTGGTTTAAGCACTTTTATGTCGTCTTGGTTTTCATTGAGCAGGCGGTTAATTTCGCTGTTTGGGTCTTTGAGGTCACCAATGACACGCGCACCACCAACACAGGTTTCTACACAAGCGGGCAGTAAGCCGTCTTCAAGGCGGTGTGCACAGAAGGTACATTTGTCTGCGGTAAGGGTGTCGTTATTAATGAAACGAGCATCGTAAGGACAAGCTTGAATACAGTAAGCACAGGCTACGCAGCGTTCATTGTCGACCATGACAATGCCGTCTTCGCGTTGGAAGGTCGCTTGAACTGGACAAACCTTGATGCAGGGAGCGTTGTCACAGTGATTACAGAGGCGAGGTAACATGAAAGATTTCACGTCTTGTTGAGCAGTCGAACCATCATCAAGGGAGACTTCATACTGTTTTACGGTGGTTCTGAACTGGCCAATTGGTGCTTGGTTTTCAACGCTACAGCCAACAGTACACGCCTGACAGCCAACGCACTTACGTAAATCAACCGCCATGGCGTAGCGTTTACCTACTTCGCCTTTGCGGTCAGGTTGGTTGTTATTGCGAATGGCTGTGCTTGCGACTACGGTGTTGATTCCGGTGATGGGAATGAGCGCAGCACCAGCGGAAACCTTGCCGAATTGGCTGAGAAACCGTCTTTTCAATGAGTCCATGTTGGTACCTATAAATGGGTATTCTATCTGTTGGGCTCATTGTCAGATTTTGGGCGTACGCGGGGTATTGTGGATTTCCACATACCCAGATCAAAGTTGATCTAGAACAAATGTGGTTTTACCAATCTAGTTGTTATGCTTTGTTTTAGAGGCTTATTTAAGGCGCTCAAGCATGAGCTAAGCGCGAAACACGCCGCTGACATAAAATGAATCGAGAATAAATTGAATAAACAGTCCGTTTGGAGAAAGAGATTTCAGTGACAGTCAGAAACCTAATGACAATCGTTGGCCTTTGTTGGTTGAGCCTAACCGCAGGCGCGTGTTTAGCGGCTCAATCGGAGCAAGAGATTGCAACGACAAGCACTGTTGAGTCTGAGCAAATCATAGAAGTTGGCGTGTTGGCGACTCGAGGTAAGCTTTCCGCTCAGCAGCGTTGGCAGCCGACAATGGATTGGCTGTCTGAGCGCATTCCCGGAAAACACTTTGTTCTCAAGCCTTTCAACTTGGAAGAGATGGCCGAAGCGGTAAAAGATGTCACTGTTGATTTTGTTATCACCAACCCCGGTCAGGCGGTTCGATTAGGACGTCAATACGCGCTCTCTTGGATGGCGACCATGACCAGTCACAATTACGACGATCAAGGTGTGAGCAGCACGCGCAGTATCGGTTCTGCATTAGTGGTCAGAAGAATGTCACCGTATATCTCGTTTGAGCAACTTAGTGGAAAGCCGATTGCTGCTGTCTCTGAAAATGCGTTTGGCGGTTACTTGACTATGCGTTACCAAGTAATGCAAGAAGGGCTGAACCCTAATCACTTTTTCTCTAATACTCAGTTCTTGGGTTTCCCTATTGATGCCAGTTTGTACCAACTGCGAGAAGGACACATTGAGGCGGCAGTCGTCCCTGCTTGTTTGGTTGAAAACATGATCAGCGAAGGTTTGCTGGTGGCTAGGCAATATCGAATCATCGGTAATCAAGCGCCTGAAGGCTTCCGATGCCAAGTGTCTACACCTCTGTATTCTAATTGGTCGTTTGCCAAAACAGAACGAGCCTCTTCGGCACTGGCTAAACAAATGAGTCAGGTGCTGTTTTCGATGCCAAAGAGCAGTGCACCAGCCATTGCAGCGAATGCATCGGGCTGGACTTCACCGACAAGCTTGCTGTCGATCGACAAGCTATATCAACAACTCGACATGCATCCACTGCAACAACCTTGGTGGAAAGAAGCGTTAATCTGGCTCAAGTACAATCAACAGTGGGCATGGGCGTTCTTTATTCTCGTGGTGTCTCTGAATGCTTACCACTTCTGGCTAGAATACAAATTCAGTCGCAGCAAAAAGCAACTAGAAGCGACGCTGTACAAGCTGAAAAGTAAGAGTGAACAGCTAGAGCACTCACAACGTATCGCGGTAGTTGGTGAACTGGGAAGTAGCTTGGCACACGAGATTAATCAGCCTTTGGCAGCTATTCGGAATTATAGCGAAGGTGGTTTACTGCGGATTTCGAAGAACAAACCGCTGACTGACATAGAGCCTGTATTTGAGAAGATCCAGTCGCAAGTGGACCGTGCTGATGCGATCATCCAGCGCTTAAGAAACATGATCAAAAAACGCTCATCAGATAAATCTCAAACTGATATAGAAGCTCTTCTTACAGATACCATCGAGCTACTGCAATTTCGATTACAGAAACACAAGATAACCATTGAACGTTATGTCGTGGGTAAACCTATCACGCTACATGTTGACCCCGTCGGATTGCAGCAGGTGGTTGTAAATTTGATCAACAATGCGACGGACGCGTGTAATGCTCAGATGCATCGCGAACAAAGCGCTACGTCTGATATTGGTAACAAAAACAACGAACCATCGACAATTAAAGTGATTACCGAGTATCAACCGGATAAAATAATGTTGTCGATTATCGATAACGGAACGGGCTTAGATTTCACTGAACAAGAAGTGACTCAAGCCTTTGTGAGCAGCAAAGAAAATGGCTTGGGGCTTGGGCTCGCGATTTGCCAAGATGTTATTGAAGATCACAGTGGTCAAATGACGATCACGTCACTCACCCCACATGGATGTCATGTTGCGGTGACACTGCCTTTCTCTCTTTCAAATGATTCATAAGGAATCTTGTTATGTCTGAACTTCATCAAAGGCTTCCTGTCTATGTGGTTGATGACGATGAGTCGATGCGCGATTCGTTGGTGTTCTTATTAGAAGAGCATGATTTCACTGTGTCAGCTTTTGAAGATGGCCCCAGTTTTTTAGACTCAGTGGACTTGAGTGCGCCGGGTTGTGTGGTTTTAGACAGCCGCATGCCAGAGATGAGAGGGCAGCAAGTTCATGAGTTGATGGTAAAAGCGCAGAGCCCACTGTCGGTGATTTACCTGACGGGGCACGGTGATGTGCCAATGGCGGTTGAAGCCTTACAAGCCGGCGCGGTGAATTTCTTTCAAAAGCCAGTTAAAGGCAATGAGTTAGCTGAGGCGATCAAGCA
This sequence comes from Vibrio sp. 10N.222.52.C3, assembly GCF_041474195.1. NCBI lineage: Bacteria > Pseudomonadati > Pseudomonadota > Gammaproteobacteria > Vibrionales > Vibrionaceae > Vibrio > Vibrio sp. 10N.222.52.C3. Next base: position 14,831 of record NZ_JBFRTQ010000158.1, read on the forward strand.
AGGTTTGGACGCTTCAGAAAAGCACTTACACATGAATGTGTATCGCCAAGCGTACGCGTCGTTAACCGAGCGTGAGATAGACATCCTCAAACAAATTATCGACGGTAAGCGTAACCAGAAAATAGCCGATGAATTGTGCATTGCCATGAGAACAGTGGAAGTACACCGAGCAAGCTTGATGAAGAAATTCTCAGCGAAGACGGTTGCCGAGTTGGCTTACATTTATGGGCAGCTTACCTAACCATAAGTGTAAGAGATAGAGAGTGGAAAATCATTCCCTTTACTACTGATTTTTTGGTGAAAGGTAGTCTTCATAAGTAATCGATATTGAAGCAAGATCACACCATTTATGGAGTGCATACGGATAGGTCTAAGTAGACTTTTTATCGTTATGTATTCCTGAGATACTGAACTGAGTTCATTTTAGGGCGGAACGTTTTAATAACGGCGCTTTTCCCTGTAATTCGAAACATTCACTATAGGTTGATAACTCCTCGACACCGAGGCTGGTATCAACCGAGTTAGGTTAAAATATTTTATGAGTACAATGGGAATCGCAATTGGTGCGACGGCTCTTTCGTTAATACTTGTCGCCGTGTGGCTGATCTCTTTATCGCTAAGAAAGCAGCGCTTGGAACAAGAACGTAAGGCTCGTGCTGTCGCTTACCGAAAAGCGATTGAAAAAGCGCGCATACAAGAGCAAAAAGAGCGTCACTTCAAAGCCGAAACCGGCCATGTACCGTCGATTCTGTATTTGGCAAAAGAAGCGGAACGTAACAATATTAAGGAAGCTCTGTATTGGTACGACAAAGCGGCGCAACTCGATAATATCAATGGCATGTACGGCATTGTGCGCCTAAGCATGAAGCGTAAAGAAGACCTGATTTTAAGAGAAAAAGCCAACTTTTGGCAGCTTGCGATATCCGCATTGGACAATGACGTATCGGCGAAATTCGAGATGGGCAAAGCGCTTGTCTTTGGTCGCGGAACCGATAAGAACATCCCTAAGGGTTATACCTATATTGAAGAGTCTGCGGCTGGTGGTAATACTGAAGCGATGCTGTTCATTGGTGACTGGTGTCTAGATAAAGAAAACCCAGACTACTCTGCCGAAAGCTCTGTCGAGTGGTACCAAAAGGCCGCGGAAAAGAATAGCTTAGACGGCAAGATCAAACTTGGTATGAGTTATTTGAACGGTGTGGGTGTTGAGCCTAACCATGGCGAGGCTGTTTACTGGTTTGAGACGGCCGCAGAAAAGAACAGTGCAGAAGCGATGTTTAGAGCAGGTGAAGCTTGGATTGACCATGGTGAACACGGTAATGCCATTGCTTATATCTGGCTATTTCTATCGGCTCATTTTGGTTACTCAGAAGCCAAGCATTTGAGGGATAAAGTAGGCGGTGAACTCGGTGTGGATGCCGTCGTGGGCTTACAAGCTCTGACTAAACCGATAATGACCAAGCTGACACAAGAAGCAATCACTAAGCACTCAATCATTAAGGCGCTCAACAAGCTCTACAAACGCAATGTCCCTGTCCCTAAGAAGGTTAAAGAAGCGTCCGATGAAGAAGGTGAGGAGTTAAATGTCGATGGTAGTCATTTAGAGACCAAAGCGTCGAGTGAGCAAGGTTCTAACGTCGATTACAGCCAGCAGGCGACGCCAAACCATGATAGCGGTGCTGCGAATCAAGGGTCATCCAGCGATCAAGCAACGCATAACAAAGAAGCAAGCCCTAACTCTCTAGATTTCAGTCAGGCAGCCGTGGATCCAAGCTGGAAAAGCAACCACTAAAACGTGTTGGTTAGCTTTGATGAGTTAGACAAGAATGACTGAAGCTGTGAAGCTATAAATCTATAAATCTA
>NZ_JBFRTQ010000159.1:0-503 GCF_041474195.1 Vibrio sp. 10N.222.52.C3
AAAAAGGCCAGTAAATGAATACTGGCCTAGATAAGTTATTGAGTCCGTTTAACTGAGCTCTTTGACTTAGATACCATCTCTTTCGATAGGGCAGCTCATACAGCGTGCGCCGCCACGACCACGGCCTAGCTCGTTGCCAGGAATCGTTAGAACTTCGATACCCGCCTTGTCGTATTTCTCATTGGTGTAAACATTACGCTCATAACCGATCACTGTACCTGGCTTCACCGTCAGCACGTTGTTAGCGTCATTCCACTGTTCACGCTCAGCTTCGTAGTTGTCACCGCCGGTAGTGATGATCTTCAGTTGATCAAGGCCTAGTGCGCCTTCAATCGCTGAGAGGTAGTTTTCAGCTTTTTCGACACGCATTTCGCCATTTTCTTTAGGTGTTAGGCGCCAAGTGTCTAGATCTTTGCGAACAATCTCTGGGTAGACAGAGAAAGTGTCGATATCCATGTGTGTCATCACCGTATCAAGGTGCATACAAGAGCGGTGTTTTGGTA
>NZ_JBFRTQ010000159.1:1260-13772 GCF_041474195.1 Vibrio sp. 10N.222.52.C3
CAAGAGCGGTGTTTTGGTAGATCGATCGCAATCACTTCGCTCGCTTGGCCTGATCTAAATAGGCTAGCCGCTAGGTTTTCGACACCTTGTGGTTTCGTACGCTCTGAAATACCAACCAGTACCGCACCTTTACCGATAACCAGTACGTCACCGCCTTCAATGTTAGCGTTGTCGTAGTGAAGGTCTTCGTCACCAAAGTACTTAATGAAATCTTGGCCTGCGAACACTGGGTGCCAGCGGTAGATAGCACGCAGGTGGTTCGTTTCACGTTGACGTGCAGGCTTCATCATTGGGTTAAGCGATACACCACCGTAAACCCAGCAAGAAGTATCTCGCGTAAATAGGTGGTTAGGCAGTGGCTCGATAACGAAATCGAGTGGTCGATGCATTTTAGGCAGCATCGATGATGATTTGATAGGAAGCTCAGAGTAGGCCAAGCCACCGAGTAAGATCGTTGCTAGATGCTCATTATCCATTTGAGCAAGGTAGTTTCTTAAGTCACGGGCGAAAGTCGGCCCATAACGGAAATCTGAGATTTGAGTATTCAGCAACCACTCACGAGCCTGAGATACGGCAAGCGTTTCTACTAGCAGGTCATGCAGCAGTAGTACTTCTACGTCTTGGCTGCGCAGCGTTTCTGCAAAGGCATCATGTTCTTCACCAGCGGCTTCAACGGCAAGTACATCATCAAATAGAAGCTCATGACAGTTTGAAGGGGTGAGGTGGGTGAGTGCTCTTTCAGGTCTATTTAGGAGAACTCGTCTCAATTGACCGACTTCGGAGCCAACGTACAGCTTACTCATTTTGCATCCTTACTATTAATCCAGCGTCTATTTATGACAAGCTTGTCCGTAATATGCAAGTTTTGTAGATTGAGTTAATACAAGGTATTTGGGTAATAATTGGTCATAAAACCTGTGATTTTTAAGTTTATACAGATTAAATTCCAACTAACTGGCTATCGAACGGAACAACGTTTTTGAGGATCTATGCTCAATTCGTGGCTTGTTAGAATTGAATTTTGCTTATTAATCGTGATTTTTTATTCACTATTATGCACTTTTTGATAACAAGCTGAGGATTTATGCACCCCAAAAGCGGTTTAGCGTATGCACCTAACGTGACTAATCACGCAAGTTTTATTCAATAAGCCCTAAAGTGGCCACAAAAACGAAATGCTAAAATACGGCGTAGTTAATAAAATGTTGAAAATTTGTTTCTGTGATTTTGATTTCACTTTTGAATTGATATTGGCGCTGCGATCTCGCGATAAACTTACCTTTCTAGGCCTGATCTGGGTGGCTTTTCTGGACGATCCGTGCCATATTTCGTGACAATCAAATTTGATCTTTTCATAGTCAACACTCTGGAGCAGACACATGTCTCACGAAGATGAATATCTATCAGTAGCGGAATTAATTGAATTTCAAAAGGAAGAGACTCGCGACATCATTACAGCATTAATTGAAGATGGTAGCGATCCTGAAGCTCTATACGATATCGAGCATCACCTATTTGCTGAAGATTTCGATGTGCTTGAGAAAGCGGTTGTTGAAGCATTCAAAATGGGCTTTGAAGTGCTTGAAGCTGAAGAGACAGAAGACGAAGATGGCAATAAGCTACTTTGTTGTGATGCAACGATGCAATGTACTCTGAATGCAGAAGCGATTGATGAGCAAGTTGAGAAGCTTGTAAACCTTGCAGAGAAGTTTGACATTATCTACGACGGTTGGGGCACTTACTACGAAGGTGAAGATGCTATCTACCCAGACGAAGATGATGAAGGCGAAGAGTAATTCTTTCCCAATTTTAAAAAATGCCAGCCTCGAGCTGGCATTTTTTTACCCTCAGAAAAATAAATGTCTTTATATGCATTCATTCATTATAATGCGGTCAAAATTGATCTAGCTCAAGGAATGATATGCGGTTGCTTCTCGATGGTCTTTGGCAAATTTCGCCACTGACGGATCTCTCTATCCCACAAGATGACATCACCTTTCCGGCTCCGTTAAGCTCAAAGCTCCCTGATAGCTTGAGTGAAAGTCAAATTGCAGAGCAAGAGTGGCACCTGATGCACGACATCGAAGTGGATGACGCTATGTTAGCGTGTCCATTTGTTGAGTTAGTGATGGCTGGAGTCGATTATTTTGCTGAAGTTCGACTTAATGGTGTGGCTGTTTTTGATTGTGATGGTAGCCAAGCTGAATACCGTAAAGATATCCGTCCTTATATGCAGTCCGGCCGAAACCGTTTCGAGATCCTTTTCCTTGAAGAAGAGGAGAGCCTATTGCTTGAAGAAGACATGGATGACTCTGTATCTTCACAGGCTATCGCTAAATCTGATTCACGCATCGGGATTTGGCAAGCGCCATACCTGCAGTTCGTTCGAAACGTCAAGCTAGAGCAAGTTGTCACAGAGCAGATCTGGCACCACGGTGGTGGCTGTGAGTTTAAAGTGGATGTTATCTATCAAACGCTAAAGGCGGGGTTAGTATCGGCATCCATCAAGTTTAATGGTATGACTCTCGTGATGCCGATTGATGTACGCGCTGAACATACTGGCGTCGTGTTCCAGGTCGAAGCTCCTATCATTTTTGATATTGAGAATCCTAACCCCAAGTATCTATACCCATTAGAAGTGGTACTTGATGGGCAAGAAGAGAGTTCTTTTGTTGCCTTGAACCCAACTTCTTGCGTCAGTAACTTTCTACGTTAACTCCGTATATTTTAGCGTTATCTTCTTTCGCTATAGCGGCGCATTCTGCTTATAACGACTTGGCCATGACAACCTCACAAGCGTCGTGGCCTGTTTCTCCCCAAGCTGACTCAAGATGCTCAAACCCAAGCTTCTCATAGAGTTTGACCGCAGCACCCAAGCACTTCGTCGTTTCTAAATACATGTGTTGATACCCAAGTTGCTTGGCTTGCTTTAAGCTCAAAGCGACAATTCGCTTGGCTAGGCCATGCCCTCGAGTTTGCGGTAAGAAGTACATCTTTTGTAGCTCACACACATTGGGTTTACCTGCTAGAGGGGCAAAGCCACCGCCTCCGACGATCTTTCCGTTGTGTTCGATAACCCAGTACATTGCATTCGCTTGGCTATAGACAGAGTACATATCATCGAGTGTTGGGTCGGCTACGCCATAACCTTTATCTTCTGTGAGTCCATGCTCAGCCGAAACTTGGCGAATGATTTGTGCGATGCTTGGGTTGTCTTGCGGTGTAATGGGTCTAAGGGTGAACTCAGCAATTTGTTCCATGATCTGCCTATGAAAGGGTCACTAATATGTGACCCAATATATGGTGACTAAGCATGTTGGTGCAAACAGAATTGTTGTTGTGCCATTTGGTCGCCTGATTTACGTAACCAGACTTTCTCGTGGAAGTAGTAAGCAACGGTATTTAAAGTTGGCTCTAGCAAAGCCATCACGCCGCCTATGAAAGCATCTCCAGTCAACAAGTAGACAACGGTAAAGGCAACACTAAAGTGGATGGTAGCAAAGCTTGCTGTTTTTAATTTGGTCATCCACTGGCGAGCTTTAAGAGCTGGAACTTGAGCCCACGCCTTTTCATGAAAATAGAAGGCAACAGTATTCACAGAGGGCTCAATCATAGCGATTAAGCTACCAATTAAGATGTCGCCTGTTAGTACATAAGCGACACTAAATGCGATAGTAAAATGTAATGCAGCAAAGGTTAGTGTCTTTTTCATGATAATTACTCAGTCGTTGTGTTGTTTTGATAGGTCTATTATTGAGAATTATTATCATTAAGTATAATGGGAAGTAGAGATTAATTTGATAGATGAAACCTATCAATCAGTGCGGCTAGAGTGAGAAGCATTGGAATATTGGAATCAGGGACATAAAAAAAGGCTGGTCACCAAGACCAACCTTTCTATTTAGACCGAGAAGTTTGAAGCCTTCTCGTTCACTCGGTTTTAAAGCGCAGCGATTGTCGCTTTTTGCTCTTCAAGCTTAACAAGAGTTTCCTTGTAGCCTTCAAGCTTTTCACGCTCTTTCGCGATAACTGCTTCTGGTGCTTTAGCAACGAAACCTTCGTTACCTAGCTTACCTTCGATACGTTTAATCTCGCCGTGAGTCTTAGCGACTTCTTTATCTAGACGAGCAAGCTCTGCATCTTTGTCGATAAGACCCGCCATGGGGATCATCAACTCAGATTTGCCAACCAGTTTAGTTGCACAAGCAGGAGTATCTTCACCATCAGCTAGAACTTTAATATCGTCTAGCTTAGCTAGAGAAGTAAGAACGATCTTGTTCGCTTCGATACGAGCGGCATCTTTCTCATCAGCAACCTTGATCATTACTTCTAAGCCTTGGCTTGGTGCAATGTCGTATTCCGCACGTAGGTTACGGATAGCAGTGATGAAAGTCTTAACCCATTCGATGTCGTCAACGATCTCAGCATTGAAGTTAGCTTCATTAAACTGAGGAAGCGCTTGAGTCATGATTGTCTCGCCTTCAACGCCGTCTACTAGCGGCTTAACGCTCTGCCAGATAGATTCAGTGATGTAAGGAAGAACAGGGTGAGCAAGACGCAGAGTCTTCTCAAGAACCGTGATAAGCGTGTAACGAGTCGCTTGTTGTTGAGCTTCAGTACCTTTCCAAAGAACAGGTTTAGTTAGCTCCAAGTACCAGTCACAGAATTGGTTCCAGATGAATTCGTAAAGCGTGTTTGCTGCCATGTCTAGACGGTAGTTGTCTAGGTGAGCATTAAACTCTTTCGCTGCAACTTCAAACTGAGACTCAATCCACTTATCGGCTAGAGAGAATTCCATGTTTGCACGGTCTTCTACAGACAGTGACATGCCACAGTCGTGCTCTTCTGTGTTCATCAGTACGTAACGGCTTGCGTTCCATAGCTTGTTACAGAAGTTACGGTAACCTTCAAGACGCTTCATGTCCCAGTTGATGTCACGGCCAGTTGAAGCCATAGCAGCAAGAGTGAAACGCAGTGCGTCAGTACCGTAGGGTTCGATACCGTTTTCGAATGTTTTACGTGTGTTCTTTTCGATCTTAGCAGCCAGTTTAGGTTGCATCATGTTGCCACAACGCTTCTCTACTAGCTCTTCAAGGCCGATGCCGTCAATCATGTCGATTGGGTCAAGTACGTTACCTTTCGACTTAGACATCTTATCGCCGTTTTCATCACGGATAAGACCTGTCATGTAAACAGTTTTGAAAGGTACTTGAGCCTTGCCATCTTCGTCTTTCACGAAGTGCATGGTCATCATGATCATACGAGCAACCCAGAAGAAGATAATATCAAAACCAGATACTAGTACTTCAGATGGGTGGAATGTTTTCAGTGCTTCAGTATCTTCAGGCCAGCCTTGTGTGCCGAACGTCCAAAGTGCAGAAGAGAACCAAGTATCCAGTACGTCGTCGTCTTGCTTAAGCACAACAACAGGTGCTAGGTTGTTCTTTTCACGAACTTCTTCTTCAGTGCGACCTACGTAAACTTTACCATCGTTGTCGTACCATGCTGGGATACGGTGGCCCCACCAAAGTTGACGAGAGATACACCAGTCTTGCACGTCACGCATCCACGCGAAGTACATGTTTTCGTACTGCTTAGGTACGAATTGGATTTGACCATCTTCAACCGCTTTAACTGCAGGTTCTGCAAGAGGTGCTGTGCGCACGTACCATTGGTCAGTCAGCATTGGTTCGATAACCACGCCACCACGGTCGCCGTAAGGGACAGTCAGGTCGTGATCTTTGATCTCTTCAAGAAGACCAAGCTCATCGAATTCAGCAACGATAGCTTTACGTGCAGCAAAACGCTCCATACCTTGGTACTTAGCAGGGATACCTGTTGAGTAAACATCGCTTTCTTCGCCGTTAGTCGTGAAGACTTCAGCAGCATCACGGATATCAGCATTGAACGTTAGGATGTTGATCATCGGTAGGTTGTTGCGCTTACCCACTTCGTAATCGTTAAAGTCATGAGCTGGAGTGATCTTCACACAACCCGTGCCTTTTTCCATGTCTGCGTGCTCATCGCCTACGATAGGGATAAGACGGTTTACAACAGGAAGTAGGATTTCTTTGCCGATAAGATCTTTGTAACGAGGATCTTCTGGGTTAACAGCAACACCAGTATCGCCAAGCATGGTTTCAGGACGAGTCGTCGCAACAACGATGTAGTCTTTACCATCTGCCGTTTTGACACCGTTCGCTAGCGGGTAGCGGAAGTGCCACATGAAACCTTTTTTGTCTTTGTTTTCAACTTCAAGATCCGAGATTGCCGTGTGCAGTTTAGGATCCCAGTTTACTAGACGTTTACCACGGTAGATTAGGTCTTCTTCGTATAGACGAACAAACACTTCTTGAGTCGCAGCCGATAGGCCGTCATCCATAGTGAATCGTTCACGATCCCAATCTACAGATGCACCAAGACGACGAAGTTGTTGAGTGATCGTGCCACCTGATTCGCCTTTCCATTCCCAGATCTTGTCGATGAAAGCTTCACGGCCGTAGTCGTGTTTTGTTTTGCCTTCTTCGGCAGCAATCTTACGCTCAACAACCATTTGAGTTGCGATACCAGCGTGGTCAGTACCCACTTGCCAAAGCGTGTTTTTGCCTTTCATACGTTGAGCACGGATAAGCGTATCCATGATCGTATCTTGGAACGCGTGACCCATGTGTAGGCTGCCAGTGACGTTCGGTGGCGGGATCATGATGCTGTAAGCTTCTTTTGATGTGTCACCGTGTGGCTTAAAGTAGCCTTTCTCTTCCCAAGTCTTATACAGAGCTTGTTCGATTGATGTTGGGTTGTATGTCTTTTCCATAGTGCTCTTAAACGGATACTGTGAATGGTTAATCGTGGTCAAACTTCATAAGTGAAGCTTCTTGAATCTAAATCCAAAGATAGCTTTAACTATGAGGTTTGACTATGGATGTTGAATCTCGATAGTTTGTAGCTGATATCCAGCTTGACGGTAAATTTTATACCTTTCTCGAGCGAGTTGCTTAGCTTTTTCTTCGCAAGGGACGAAGTCTATCACCTGAGCAAAGGCGTTCGCAAAGGTTGTATGATTATCGGCCAGATTAATTACCAGCTGACGATTCCAATTGTGTTTTACACCTTGGTAGCCGATTTCAATGTTGGTTGAATATTTCGGCCCTTCGCCAACTAAGTTGTGCGCAATAAATTCGCTGGGTTCAACTTGCCAGAAAATCTCTGCGATACGCTCGGCATGTTCTTTGTCATTACAGTTGAGGTAAAGTTTAGCGCCTTGTTTCGCAAAGTGCTGAGCAAGAAACAGCACATAGTGAGCAAAACCTTCTTCACTGGCTTGCGGGCTGTCTGATGACACTATGTAAAACGTAGCTGTCTGCATGCTTAATACTCGAACTGGAAATCGTGGCTATTCATCTTACTGGGTCAATCGACTCTAACAAATAGCGCTTATTAAAAAAGGGCCCGTAGGCCCTTTTCATTATTTTGAAGATTGCTCTTCAGTCTCTTGGCCGCTGCGGTTCAATAAGAATTGGACTAGCATTGAGACAGGACGACCTGTCGAGCCTTTCGCTGCGCCTGACTTCCAAGCTGTACCAGCACTGTCGATGTGTGCCCAGTGGTACTTCTTAGTGAATTTAGACAGGAAACAACCAGCAGTGATTGTGCCGCCAGGACGGCCACCGATGTTCGCCATATCAGCGAATGGGCTGTTTAGCTGCTCATGGTACTCGTCTGCCATTGGTAGACGCCATGCACGGTCACTTGCTTGCTCTGAAGCATTAACAAGTTCGTGAGAAAGTGGGTTGTGGTTCGATAGAACGCCACTGATGTGGTGACCTAGAGCGATAACACATGCGCCAGTTAGCGTAGCAACATCGACAACACAGTCAGGTTCAAAACGCTCAACGTAAGTTAGAGCATCACATAGAACCAAGCGACCTTCAGCATCAGTGTTGAGTACTTCAACCGTTTGGCCTGACATTGTCGTTAGGATATCACCTGGACGGTAAGCATTGCTGCCCGGCATGTTTTCACAACCGGCTAGGATACCAACCACGTTAATAGGCAGGTTCAGCTTAGCCAGTGCTTTCATTGTACCGAATACAGACGCCGCACCACACATGTCGTACTTCATCTCATCCATGCCTTCACCAGGCTTAAGCGAGATACCGCCTGAATCGAAAGTCAGACCTTTACCTACTAATACAATCGGCTTCGCATCTGGATCCGGAGCGCCTTTGTATTCCATGATAGACATCATCGATTCATTTTTAGAGCCACGGCCAACTGCTAGGTATGATGTCATACCCAGTTTTTCCATCTCTTCTTCGCCAATGATCTTAGTCTTCACTGTCTCGTAATCGTCGGCTAAACGACGAGCTTGAGAAGCAAGGTAAGCAGGGTTTGCGATGTTTGGTGGCATGTTGCCTAGATCTTTAGACGCTTTTACACCTGAAGCAATAGCAAGGCCGTGAGAGATTGCTTTCTCACCCAGGCTCAATTCGCGACGTGTTGGTACATTGAATACCAATTTACGTAGTGGGCGACGAGTCTCTGGCTTGTTGCTCTTGAATTGGTCAAATGTGTAAAGACCATCTTTAGTCGCTTCTACCGCTTGGCGAACTTTCCAATAAGTGTCGCGACCTTTAACGTGAAGTTCTGTAAGGAAGCATACAGCTTCCATAGAACCTGTTTCGTTTAGTGTACTGATGGTTTTTTGGATAATTTCTTTGTATTGACGCTCGCCTAGCTCACGTTCTTTACCACAGCCTACCAGTAGAACACGTTCTGAAAGTACACCAGGTACTTGATGCAGTAGTAGCATCTGGCCAGGTTTACCCTCTAGATCACCGCGACGAAGCAGTGAACTAATGTAGCCATCGCTAATCTTATCTAATTGCTCGGCTACTGGAGAAAGGCGGCGCGGTTCGAATACACCGACAACGATACATGCGCTGCGCTGTTTCTCTGGGCTGCCACTTTTTACACTGAACTCCATGCGTACTCCTACATCCTGAAGACAAATCGAACTAAATGTTAGATAATGGGTTCTTACTTGTTGGATCCTATAATGGAACTAACCTTAAAGAAGAACGCTAACACTTAGCTAAAAATTTAAAAAAATAAAAGGTTCAACGGGAAATTATAGTGATTCAATCAAAAAAACAAGTTTTGTATAGGTAATTTGAGCGTGATTATTGTTAGATATTTGATCCGCGAGACAATCAAGAGCCAATTTGCGATCTTTTTTGTTCTCTTTCTCGTGTTTCTCAGCCAAAAATTCATCAGTGTTTTAGCGGATGCCTCTGATGGTGATATCCCTGCGAGTCTTATATTGTCGATTGTTGGCTTAAATATGCCAGCGATGGGCCTATTGATGCTTCCACTCAGTATCTATATTGGTATTTTGCTTACTTTTGGCCGCCTTTACGCTGAAAGTGAAATAGTGGTCATGAACGCCACCGGTATCGGTAATAAATTCCTGATCCAATCTGCGCTTTACCTCGCTTTAATTACGGCATCTGTTGCAGCCTTTAACTCATTTTGGTTATCTCCTTGGTCACAAGACAAAGTTGAACAAATGTATGAAGAAGTAGCTGCAGAGAACAGCGTTGATTTGCTACCAAAAGGTAAGTTTGAAGGTACGCCGGATGGCTCTTCTGTCGTGTTTATTGATGATATCGACGGTAATAAGTTAGAAAACGTGTTCGTAGCTCAAATGCGTCCGCGTGATTCTGTACTGCCAAGTGTGATGTTCTCGAAGTCAGGTGATGTAAAAGAGCTCAGTGATGGTCGCCAAGTGATCGTAATGTACGATGGTACTCGTCATGAAGGCATTCCAACTCGCCTCGACTACAGGGTGACGCACTTTGAAGAATACGAAGGCCTGATTGGTCAGCGTGAAGTTGAGAAGAAAGGTCGAGACTGGGAAGCGATCCCTACGCTTGAACTGATTGGTAACTCAAATAATAGTGCGAAAGCAGAGTTGCAGTGGCGTATTTCTTTGGTACTTTGTATTCCATTGTTGACCATGCTTGTCGTGCCACTGTCTGCGGTAAACCCTCGACAAGGTCGTTTTGCGAAAATCGGCCCAGCAATACTGATTTATCTCACCTATTTCTTAGCAATCAGTGCAACCAAGTCTTCAATCGAAGAGGGGAGCATTCCTGCGGTAATCGGCATGTGGCCAATCAATGCGTTATTGTTATTTGTCGCGATTGGTGCCAACTTTATGGATAGCGTGCCAGTAAGGCGTTTGAAAGAAAAATTCAAGAATAAGAGGTTGGCTTAAGCCGTGTTTAAGATTCTCGATTTATATATAGGCAGAACCATCATCGCAACGACGTCACTGGTATTGGTGACGTTTGTTGGTCTCTCTGGGATCATCAAATATGTAGAACAGCTAAGAAAAGTTGGCCGTGGTACATACGATCTATTACAAGCGCTGTATTTCGTTTTATTGAGTATCCCTCGTGATATCGAAATGTTCTTTCCAATGGCTGCATTGCTTGGCGCATTGATAGGGCTTGGTATGCTTGCTGCAAGTTCTGAGCTTGTCGTTATGCAGGCAGCTGGTTTCTCTAAGTTAGATATCGGCCTATCAGTACTTAAAACAGCTATTCCACTGATGATCGTGGTGACATTGCTTGGTCAATGGGGAGCACCTCAAGCGCAGAAAATGGCTCGTGATTTAAGAACTATCTCGATTGCTGGTGGTAATATTATTTCGACGCAAAGTGGTGTCTGGGCTCGTGATGCCAATGACTTCATCTTCATTGTCAAAATCGATGACCAGAAGCTATATGGAATGAACATGTGGCGCTTTGATGAAAACAAGGCACTTAAAACCGCTATTTATTCTGACGAAGTTGATTACGTTGGAGACAACGTGTGGACGATGAAGGATGTAGAGATCACGTCTTTTGAAAACGAACTTCAAATTACTAAAGAAAGTTTACCGACTTACTCTTGGGAAACGTCATTAGCTCCAGATAAGTTGGCGATAGTAACGGTTAAACCAGAAGAGCTATCGTTAAGTGGGTTGTATGATTATGTTTCTTATCTGAAGGCGTCAGAGCAAGATGCATCACGCTATGAATTGGCGCTGTGGAGAAAGATAACCCAGCCAATTTCGATCGCGGTTATGATGTTGATGGCACTGTCGTTTATCTTTGGTCCTTTGCGTAGTGTGACCATGGGTGCGAGGATTTTGTCAGGTGTTATTGCTGGCTTTACCTTCTATATATCCAGTGAGTTCTTTGGCCCAGTGAGTTTGGTTTATCAAATACCACCCGCCTTCGGCGCAATAGCCCCGAGCGTGGTGTTCCTTGGAATTGCCATCATGCTCTTGAGGCGGAAACTGTAAATAGTAAAAAGGAAGGCATAACGCCTTCCTTTTTTGATCTTGATTGGAGCTAACTTAAATCACATTATCGTGCTTGTGGTAACACAACGACTTCGGTCTTTGCCCAGATATCGTGAAAGCCACGTTTTTCAGGATCGAATGGAACACATAGGTTTGCCAGTCCAAAACCTGAAGTACCTAAACGAATCAGCGCCTGAGTTACTGTGATCGCTGAGCCATCTTTGTTTTGAACGCGCAGCTTCCAAGCTCTCATGCCGAGAGTTTGACCAGCTCTAGTCCAGAAGAACACGAAGAAATATACCCAAACGGCGAATAAGTAAAAGGTATATGCAGGGCTCCAAATCGGATGGTTGGTTAAGAAGTCACTAACATCGGCATAACCGCTGTGGTTAAAAATGCCGAGAGCCATGAGCGCGTGCAGTAGAGCGACAATGACGCCAGCCGCCAACATTTCAATAGCGATTACGATCAGAGCGTCGTAGAACAAGGCACCAAATCGGCGCATGACTCCTGCTGGTGGCAGAGTGTTTGTTGATGTCATGTGTTATTACTTCTTTAAAAATTGAGGCGTCAGAATATAGTTTAAGGCTTAGCCTGAAAAGAGACATGACGCACAGCTTATGACTTAGTGGCGAAATTATCGGCAAACACACATGAATTCAAGTTTTTATACTTGCCACATCAGTTCGCATACGTATAATGCCAAACATCGAAAGGGCAATGCCCCAAGATAATGCCGGTATGGTGAAATTGGTATACACGACGGATTCAAAATCCGTTGCCTTCGGGCGTGGCGGTTCAAGTCCGCCTACCGGTACCATATTTAAATGACAAAGCCTCGACGAAAGTCGGGGCTTTGTTGTATCTGGGATATAGGAAGCGTTGCCTTCGCGGTGGCGGCAGGAATGCCTGTCCAATCAGTCCGCCTACCGGTACCAAACATAGAAAGGTCGCTTTTATAGCGACCTTTCGTCGTTTTGGGCGTTTGTGAATTTTAAATCCAGCGTGTCGGCTTGGATGCAAGCCCAGTCAAGTCACCTACCGGCACCATATTTAAATGACAAAGCCTAGATGAAAATCGGGGCTTTGTTGTATCTGGGGTATAGGAAGCATTGCCTTCACGGTGGCGGCAAGAATGCCTGTCCAATCAGTCCGCCTA
>NZ_JBFRTQ010000160.1:0-3656 GCF_041474195.1 Vibrio sp. 10N.222.52.C3
GGCATATCGCCAATTTCATCTAGGAATAGGGTACCACCGTTTGCTGCTTCAAATAAGCCAACTTTGTCCTTGTCTGCACCGGTAAATGAGCCCTTTCTGTGCCCGAAAAGTTCGGATTCCAGAAGTTGTTCAGGAATTGCGGCACAGTTCTGAACGATTAATGCTTGGTCAGAACGATTCGAGTTTTCGTGAATGTATTTTGCAATGACTTCTTTACCCGCACCCGTCTCGCCTCTAAGTAAGACGTCGACAGGCAAAGAGAGCACCTTATCAAGTCGGCTCAATACATTGACCATCTCTTCACTTTCAGCGATCGGACCTTGATAGGTTTTCTTTGTCCGTTTCTTTAGCTGAGTATTTTCACGAACCAACGCTTGGTTATCAGCGCTTAAACTCTTAATCACTTGACCATATTGCTCTAACCAAATGGCATGGCGAATATTACTTGCCGCCATTCGGCAAAACTCGGTAAGTGCAGTTTCGTTATCGATAACGCTTAAATCGAGCAAAACCAATAATCCAATAGTTTTGCTTTCATCATCAATCAATGGCCAAGCAAGTAAGTTGTTGCTTTTTAGACCTAACGTTTGCTCGGTTTGATAGATGCCTTCGCAGTCATAACCATTATAAGTGTATAGCTCATTGATCAAGACAACTTCGCCGTTACGTACGGCGAAGTTGAATGGGTCGGCTTCACTTACTGTGTCTAACTGCAGTGGCTCCCAAGGATGTGAGGCAATGACTTTTTCATGGTGGTGTGCGGTACTCGGAATCAAGGCTTGACCGGTTTGGTCAAGCACGTAAATGATGCCATGTTTCGCGAAAGTCATTTGCCTTGCTGCTGTGAGAACGGCATCCAAAGTTTGAGCTAACTGGCTGCGATCAGCCAGAGATTGGCTGATCGCAAGTAGGGCGTTACTAAGCTCACTATGGTTAGCTGAACGCATAAGTTAGAGTTCCTTGCTCGTCCACAGAAACGTCAATTTGAGTATGTGAATCATCCTTGTCATTCACCAGTAGTTGAGTCGAAAGCTGCGGCAATAGTTGACGGTTAATAACGGCATCAATATTTCGAGCTCCCGTCTCTGCAAGGCGGCAGTTGCCTAATACGAATTCCACTAAGTTATCACCATAGCAAAGTGCCAGTTTGTGGTGGCTTTGCAGGCGCTCAGACACTTTCTTCAGTTTATGATGGATGATATCGGTCATTGCTGCGTCTGAAAGTGGAAGGAATGGCAACACGGACATACGAGCCAACAAGGCTGGCTTGAAGTGTTGATTCAACGTTGGGCGAATGGCTTCAGCGACGATATTGGCATCAATGTCTTTCGCTTGGTGAACTAAAGACTCAATCTCATGAGTCGCAAGGTTACTTGTCATGATGATGAGTGTATTTTTGAAGTCGATGGTACGACCTTCGCCATCATTTAGCGTGCCTTTGTCGAACACTTGGTAGAACAGGTTGAGTACTTCTGGATCTGCTTTTTCAACTTCATCTAAAAGAACAACAGAGTAAGGGCGCTGACGAACTGCTTCGGTCAGCATACCGCCTTCACCAAAACCAACATAGCCAGGAGGAGAACCAATAAGACGAGAAACCGTGTGTTTCTCTTGGAACTCAGACATGTTGATGGTGGTCATGAAGCGTTCACCACCAAACATCTGATCAGCGATAGCGCGAGCGGTTTCTGTTTTACCTACACCACTTGGGCCAACCAATAAGAAAACACCCGTTGGTGCATCTGGGTTACCTAATCCCGCTTTTGCGGTTTGAATACCTTCAGCAAGCGCATCAATGGCAAATTCTTGGCCTTTAATGTTTTGGATTAGGTTTTGTTTCAAGTTTAAGGTTGCTTGCGACTCATCTTGAAGCATCTTACCAATAGGGATGCCTGTCCAATCAGAAATTACATGACTAATTTCGTCGGGACCCACTTCATAGTGAGCGAGTGGATTGGTACCGCGCACGTTATCTAAACGTTCGTTACAAGATTGAATAGCTTCGCGAGTCTGCTCTTCAGAATATTCATGACAATTTGGTTTGTCACTTGTTAGTGCGTCATCATCTTGAACCGTATTGTCAGCTATAGGAGCGCTGTCTTCTTCAGTCGAAGGAGTAGTAAGGCTATAAAGATGGCTACGCAGTTCAATGATTTCTTGAATAAGAGATTGTTCTTTCTTCCATTGAACTTGAAGGGTAGCTTGTTCTTCGGTGGCCTTTTCAATCTTCTCTTTTAGATCAGGAATTAAAGCGGCGCTGTGTTTGTCACCGGTTTGCTGCAGTTGGTCACGCTCAAGAGCTTCGAGTTCGCGGTTCGCAGCCGCAATTTCTTGATGCAATGTTTCGACAGGTGCCGGTGTTGCATTAAGGCTAATATTGACGCGAGCACAAGCCGTATCTAACACGTCGATTGCTTTATCTGGCAGTTGGCGTCCAGTGATGTAACGATCAGCTAAGTTTGCTGCGGCAGTGATTGCGTCGTCACGTACATACACGTTATGTGATTTTTCATAGGCTGGTCTTAAGCCTCGGATGATCAATGCGGCTTGACTAGCTGATGGCTCATCGAGTTTTACTAGTTGGAAACGGCGCGCCAGAGCTGGATCTTTTTCGAAATATTTCTTGTATTCAGACCATGTGGTGGCAGCAATTGTTTTTACTTCACCACGTGCTAGAGCGGGTTTAAGTAGGTTGGCAGCATCACTGCCTCCAGCTTGATTGCCTCCACCAACTAGCGTGTGAGCTTCATCTATAAATAAAATGATTGGAGTCGGTGAATTCTTCACTTCATCTAGTACTGCGTTAAGGCGTTTTTCAAACTCTCCCTTAACACTTGCCCCCGCTTGAAGTAAGCCCATGTCTAGGCCGTATAGTTCAACACCTTTGAGGCAGTCTGGCACATCTCCTTCGGTAATTTTTAAAGCAAGACCTTCTACCACCGCTGTTTTACCAACTCCCGGCTCACCTACGGCGATTGGGTTATTTTTTCTGCGTCGCGCCAATATGTCGATTATTTGTCTGATTTCTTGATCACGGCAGAATACTGGGTCGATCTCGCCCTTTCTTGCTTTGCCGGTAAAGTCGGTGGTGAATTTACTTAATGCCGAACCATCTTCACGTGCGTCGGTTTTTTCTGATGTCGTTGCTAAAGATTCTAGAGAGTTTGTTGTGAGTTCAGAAAAATTACGCTTTAAGGTATCTGGGTTTACACCGTCTAAGATTGAAGCGTAGCAGTGCTGACCATAGCGTAGTGGGTTACTCACGAGTGTAAGAAGTAGGGCACCAGAGCGAATCTGAGTCTCGGATAGATCTAAAGATGAGACCAACCAACTTTCTTGAAGCCATTCGATTAAAAGCGAAGAAAAAACGGGCTTGCTGCCGTTGCCTGTTGTGTTGGTATCTAAAGTCGAACGAATGGATTGCCTTAAAATGGTCTCTGAGCAATCGAAATGACTTAATAAGATATCAAAATCACTATTTGGCCTTTCTAATAAGCTTAATAGATAGTGTTCAATTTGCACTTCATTGGCTTTTTCCGATACGGCTAATGCAGCGGCGTCCTCTAAAGCGACTTTTACAATAGGGTGCAGACGTTGTATTAAAGAGGAAAGGTTTATATTTATCATTTTAGTTCTATTAGTTATGTATATGGGAT
>NZ_JBFRTQ010000161.1:0-2020 GCF_041474195.1 Vibrio sp. 10N.222.52.C3
ATATCTTTTTTAGCACTGCCATCGATAGATTCAACGGTAAAGGTTTGCTGGAAGCTTTCCCCTGCGCCTAAATGTTGGACTTTATCATTGTCAATATCGTATGACCAATGGCCCTTTGCGTTGATATTGAACCGACCACCTTCGGCGGTGGTGATGGTTTGTGCAATAAAACCGGCTTGGTCGTGATCGGGGTCAATCACGTGTAACGTGCCACCACTGCTGAGCTGATTAGTGGTATTGCCAAAGGAAGTGTGATCTTCGTAAACATGATTATTGAGGCTGGAGTAGGGCGTCACTGCAATTTTTGCTTGGTTATCTTCACCGGTCACCTTCACCATAATGGTGAGCTTTTGACCATCATTGGTTTCGATTTCGTAGGGGAGCTCCATCGACTCGCCAGCATGTAGGCTACCAATGAGATCGTCCGCATGACGATTGGTAACAGCTTCTAATCTGAATTGATAAGTGCCATTAGGCCAAACATCAAGGTGACCAGGCTCAACCCCTTGGCCTAAATACTTCCCGCTAAAAACAAACTGAGTGTTATCACCACTATCAGGGTCAATTAGCTGAAGCTGGCCTCTATAGAATTTAAATTCACTATCCAGCGCTTGTGTTTCAGTGAGCTGAATGACATTAGAAACCAGTGTGGCTTTATCATCTGTCCCGGCAATCGTAAGCGTGGCGGTTTGTTGCGTACTTCCACCATGGCCATCTTCTACTTGATAAGTGATAGCGATTTGTTGCGACTGACCATTGGCCAAATGGTTAAATGCGGGATTGGTGGCATCAACAATTAATGTATGACCATCAGTATCTAAGGTAATGCCCGTTGGAAGTTGGCCCGACTGAGGTTGACCATCGATGGCATATTCAAGGTGACTGATAGTTAAAGCGTCGCCGTCTTTATCTGTGGCACCTAATAGCAGATTGAGGGGGTGATGATTATCGGCCCCCTCACTGACACTGTCGGTTAAAGGTGTCACATCAGGGTTGTCGTTAACCGCCGCTAAGTTGGTGGTTGCGCCGGTGTGGGTCACACCACCGTGTGCATCTTTCACATCGTAAGTAAAGTGCACATCGCCGTTATAGTCTTTTTCTGGGGTAAAGGTGAAGGTGCCGTCTTGGTTGTCTCGAATGGAGCCATGGTTGGCAATAAGGTTGGCGACGGTAAGCTGACCTTGGTCGTTATTATCAATATCGGTTGCATGCGCCAGTAAATCAGTCGCAGTAATGGTTTGAACAGAGTCCTCCTTGCCTGAGTTTAACTGTACCTCACTTGATACTGTGGGGGCGTCATTAGTGCCGTGGATGGTAATGACGATATCGTGGGTGGTGCCATCTTTAGAGTGCACTGTCACGGTATCCGTCAAGGTTTCGCCTTTACCTAAGTGCTGGATTTCAGGTTTGCGGTTATCTATGTAGTAATTCCAGTTTCCTTTTGGGTCAATTGCCAATTGGCCACCCAGTGATGAAGAATATGGCCGCCACTCTGGGTGCATTGCTGCAGAGATAAGGGTTTTAAAATCAAAGCCTGATTCATCCTTGTCGGGGTCAATAGCAGATAATGAGCCTTGAGCCTCCAATTTATAGGCGTAGTTTCCTTGCACGCTGGCATGAGGGTTTAGGTCTTCAGTAACACTGCCAATATCAATGCCTGCAATAACAGCATTATCTTGTACCGCCGCTAAAGTGGTACTGGCGCCAGTGTGTGTCACACCACCGTGGGCATCTTTAACGTCATAGCTGAAGTGTACATCGCCGTTATAGTCTTTTTCTGGGGTAAAAGTGAACGTGCCATCGGCATTTAACGCAATAGCACCATGGTCAGCCTGTAGGTTTTCAATGGATAGTTTGCCAATATCGTTGTCATCAACATCGCTAGTATTAGCCAGAAGCTGTGCTGAGGTGAGGACAATTTTGCTATCTTCTAAGCCATTCGCTAAACGCACTTCAGCCGAGGCAATTGGCGCATCATTGGTGCCATGAACGGTCACTGTGATATCTTTTTTAGCACTGC
>NZ_JBFRTQ010000162.1:0-727 GCF_041474195.1 Vibrio sp. 10N.222.52.C3
ATTGTCTTTTTTGTTAATTGACGGAGGTTTTGTATAAATTTGATGCGTGAGATCAATAGAAATTTATATATTTAACTCAGAAATGAATCGAACTATAAATCTGGTCGTTTGAATGTTTAATTTTGAGGATATAAGATTGCGACAAACTTTTTCGATGTTGGTTCCAAATGTCTTCAAATAAAAAAATAGTTCGCTTTTTCATAGCGCTATTCGCGTTGCTTGTTCTTTCTGGCTGTCAATCTACAAAACCTGAATGGTATCTAAAGCCTAAAGTAGACAGTGACGAGTACATTTATGCAGCTTCTCAAGCGCGAACTCTATCTCATGCGAAAAAAATTGCTGTAAACAACATCAACGAAAAGTTATGGACTCAAGTCGAGTCGTCTTTTTACATGAGAGACACCGTTCGAGAAACTAATGGTAAGGGTTTTTCAAATAGTCTAGTTGACAACAAAGTTAATACTAAGACTGAATCCTTGACCTTAAATGGTATCGAATATGTACAAATGGAAGAGAATGATCTTGGTGCGTTTGTCGAAGTAAGAGTGAAAAAGTCACTCGTGACTCAACAGTTGATTCGCGAAATAAAAGATCTAAACCGTAAATCTCAAATCGAACTTGATGCGCTTTCTCACGAAGATAAATTACTTTGGTGGTTAGACAATCGCAGTGTTTATCAAACTGAACACGATGCTTCTGTGCGTATCGCAATGCTTTCATCTCTGAA
>NZ_JBFRTQ010000163.1:0-811 GCF_041474195.1 Vibrio sp. 10N.222.52.C3
ATGTGACTCTACTCATCATTTAGCGACGAATAGGTATAATTAAAGCTCATATTGTATTACTTTATATGGAGTTTGAAAATTTAATCAAAGTTTAAGCAGATAAACTCTTTATTGAGGGTGACAAAGAATATGACGACTAAACCAGTATTGTTGACTGAAGCAGAAATCGAGCAGCTTCATCTTGAAGTGGGCCGTTCTAGCTTAATGGGCAAAACCATTGCAGCGAACGCGAAAGATCTAGAAGCATTCATGCGTTTACCTATTGATGTCCCAGGTCATGGTGAAGCTGGGGGTTACGAACATAACCGCCATAAGCAAAATTACACGTACATGAATCTAGCTGGTCGCATGTTCTTGATCACTAAAGAGCAAAAATACGCTGACTTTGTTACTGAATTACTAGAAGAGTACGCAGACAAATATCTAACGTTTGATTACCACGTACAGAAAAACACCAACCCTACAGGTCGTTTGTTCCACCAAATCCTGAACGAACACTGTTGGTTAATGTTCTCAAGCTTAGCTTACTCTTGTGTTGCTTCAACACTGACACAAGAGCAGCGTGACAACATTGAGTCTCGCATTTTTGAACCCATGCTAGAAATGTTCACCGTTAAATACGCACACGACTTCGACCGTATTCACAATCACGGTATTTGGGCTGTAGCCGCTGTGGGTATTTGTGGTCTTGCTTTAGGCAAACGTGAATACCTAGAAATGTCAGTGTACGGCATTGACCGTAATGATACTGGCGGTTTCCTAGCGCAAGTTTCTCAGTTATTTGCACCTTCTGGCTACTACATGGAAGGTC